>NZ_JADBVE010000160.1:0-52483 GCF_020245285.1 Microcystis sp. M31BS1 | reverse complement strand
GCAAGATTTTGAGAGAATCGTCGTTCAAAACCTCGCGTCTTCATCGGCCCGCGTCCTGTAGGGGCGAAGCATTCGGGCAATAACCTATCGGTGAAACCGGAGATTTTCTATCCGAATGCTTCGCCCGTACTTTTTCAGCAAACCCTAAATAAATACTTCGCCGAAAAAGGTTCCAGCGAAGTACCACAATAGTCAGTGACCAGTTATCAGTTATCAGTACCTTTACTATAACACCTTTGATCCCAAAATCATACCTTCGTGCAGAAAAAGGCCAAAAATAAATACTTCGCCGAAAAGGGTTTCAGCGAAGTACCACAATAGTCAGTGACCAGTTATCAGTTATCAGTTTCTTTAGTATAACACCCTTTTTCGATCAGTGCAAGACTTTTTGCAAATTTTAGGCCAAGAATTTTGGACCCAAACCGACTTTCGGCGCGTACACCGCCCGATCGCCTAATTCTGCTTCGATGCGTAATAAGCGATTATACTTAGCCACCCGTTCACTGCGACTGAGAGAACCAGTTTTAATCTGTCCGGCATTAGTAGCCACCGCCAGATCTGCGATCGTAGTGTCTTCCGTTTCTCCAGAACGATGACTGATGACAGAACGATAACCGTGACGGGTAGCCAGGGCGATCGTTTGTAGGGTTTCCGTCAAAGAACCGATCTGATTGAGCTTAATCAGGATCGAGTTAGCAATACCCAGATCGATCGCTTTTTGCAGACGGATAGGATTAGTCACCATCAAATCATCGCCCACCAACTGAATCCGCGCCCCCAGTTTATCGGTCAATAATTTCCAGTTATCCCAATCTTCCTCGTGTAAACCGTCTTCAATGGAAACAATCGGATAGCGATCGACTAAACTGGCCAAAAAATCCACCATTTCGGCGGGAGAATGGGCCGAACCATCGTAGAGGTATTGACCATCCTTATAGAATTCACTGGCGGCCACATCCATAGCCAAAGCCACCTCCGACCCCGGTTTATAACCAGCACGTTCGATCGATTCAATCAAAATATCCAAAGCTTCCTGATTTGAAGCCAAATTAGGAGCATAACCGCCCTCATCGCCCACACCGGTCAGTAATTTGCGTTCGTGCAAGGCCTTACCCAAAGCGGCGAATACTTCCGCTCCCCAACGCAAACCCTCCTTAAAAGAATCGGCCCCGATGGGGAAGATCATAAACTCCTGAAAATCGACGTTATTATCAGCGTGAGAACCACCATTGATCACGTTCATCATCGGGACGGGTAGCACATTGGCCATCGGACCGCCGAGATAACGATAGAGAGGCAATCCCAGATCCGCCGCCGCTGCTTTGGCCGTAGCCAGAGAGACGGCTAGGATAGCATTAGCCCCTAATTCTCGTTTATTGGCCGTGCCATCGCGATCGATCATCGCTAAATCGATACTAGCTTGGTCGAAAGCATTCATCCCCTCCAAAACCGGGACGATTTTTTCGTGGACATTGCGAACCGCTTTCAGGACACCCTTACCACCGTAACGCTGGGGATCATCATCGCGTAATTCGTGGGCCTCAAAACTACCCGTAGAAGCACCACTGGGAACCTGGGCCAAACCGAGTGCCCCCGATTCTAATAGCACTTCCGCTTCGATCGTGGGACGGCCGCGGGAGTCTAGAATCTCCCTAGCTGCGATCGCTTCGATGGGAACTTCGATTTTATCTAACATAACTTATCGTCTCCAACTCAATTTACGGGGTAATTTCGGCTGATTACTAATTGCCTAAAGGGAAATCCACGTTGACAATCTGCTTTTGATCATCAAAAACGAGGATTAAGGTATCCGTCAGTTTTTCAAATTGAATCGTCACCAACACCAGATCCACACCGTCCGCACCCGAACCTCTTCTGACCTGAGTTCCCACGATCCGACGCACGGGGCCGGTACGCTTGAGTAAATTCTCCCAAGCGCCTTGTACTCTGGTGGGGAAAACTTCCGCTTTCAGGAGAGGATGTAAAAAACCTCGGGCCAGGCCGTAGTCTTTATTGGCCAAGGCCGTGACAAAAGCGGTGCCAATCTCAGAAATACTGCGAAATTCGGGAAAATCGGCGGCAACTATCTGACCGGACCGGTTAAAGGTAACTATCACATCGTCGGTAACTTTCTCAAATTCAACGGTGACAATCACCAGATTGGCATTGATAGCATCGAGTACCTTGGTTTTGACAATGCGCTTAAACGGTCCAGTATTGTCAGTAACCTGGCTTTCCCAGACCTTTTGCAATTTTTCGGCAGTCCAGAGGGGTTTTAGTTGGGGTGACAAAGCTGCAATAACTTTACCGTATTGTTTAGTTCCCAACCATTCTACTAACTGCCGAGCTTGCTTTTCTTCCCGAACAGGATCACCAAGAGCGATCGCATTCGGTTCTAGGTTCGCCTGTACCGGTGAAACAATGAAAGTGGTCGAAGGCAGGGAAAAACCAATTAAACACAAAGAGAGAATCGATACCCGTTTCGCTAATGAAAGCCGCATCATTTCAGCTATTGCTCCGCAAATAAATAACGTTTTTCCACTTGACGATTGAATTGATGCCATTGTTCATTAGTTAAAGCATTCAACATCGGTCGATCGAGCAATATCTCTCCTCTTGTTATACTGGTTTAACGATTAAGACTACCGCGGAACGCGCTTGCACCCGATAGGTTTCCGATTCAATAGCGGCTGCGGCATCTAAATCACAGGCTGCCTCGGACAATTGCCAAGCAGTATCGATGACGCGATGCCATTTTTCCCCTTGTCCCAAGGGGGGTAACTGGAAGTTGAGAGATTCCCAGTAAGCGTTCAGCATAATGTGTAAATACTCGTTCGCCTTGGGATGACGCAGGGAAAAAGCTAAACTGTGGGAATCTTCCGACCAATCGGGTTTACTCAACTGTACGCCATGCCAACTGAGATGGGGTTCAAGACTGGTATAGGTGACTTCTAGCAATTTTTCCTGACGGAAAAGAGCTAATTTTTGATTAAAATCGATCAGTCTCCTTACGAAACACCAAAGATCGAACTCTTGCTCTACCGCACTCCAATCGAACCAACTTAACTGGTTATCCTGACAATAGGCGTTATTGTTGCCCTTTTGGGTGCGTCGCACTTCGTCCCCCATCAACAGCATAGGTGTTCCTTGGGAAATAAACAGGATCGTTAAGAGATTTTTTATTTGTTGCAGTCGCAGGGTTTTAATCCTCTCGTTATTGGTTTCCCCTTCTACCCCACAATTCCAGCTAAAATTATCGTTGCAACCGTCCCGATTCTCCTCGCCGTTAGCCTCGTTGTGTTTCTCGTCGTAGGAAACTAGATCGTTAAGGGTAAAGCCGTCGTGACAGGTAACAAAATTTATACTTCTATTGACATCGGTATCGGGTCTGTGGTATATGTCGGGGCTTCCTAAAATCCGCGCCGCTAATTTGCTGACTATGCCGGCATCTCCCCGGACAAAAGCGCGCACATCATCGCGAAAAGGACCATTCCACTCGGAAAACCAATCGGCAAATTCGACAAATTGACCGACACTATACAATCCTGCTGCATCCCAAGCTTCGGCGATTAATTTTGTGCCGGCTAAGACCGGATCCGATTCGATCGCCCAGATCATGTTATAACCTTTTTGCAGAATCGGTTCCCCGTCCACATTGCGCGATAATACGGCCGCCAGGTCAAAGCGAAAACCATCGACGTGCATTTCCGACACCCAATAGCGCAAACAATCGAGAATCATTTTGCCAACAATGGGATGACTGCCCTTGAGGGTGTTACCACAGCCGGTATAGTTGCTATAGAGGCTTTTATCTTCCCCGTCGAGGATGTAGTAGGTGCGATTATCGATACCTTTCAAGGAAAGAGTCGGCCCGGTTTCGTCCCCCTCGGCGGTATGATTGAAAACCACATCGAGAATCACTTCGATCCCCGCTTTGTGTAAAGCTTTCACCAGATCCCGAAATTCATTCAAAGGACCCAGGGGTGAGCGATCGCTACTGTAACCGGCATGGGGCGCAAAAAAGCCGATCGTGCTATAACCCCAATAGTTAGTTAACCCTGGCATAGCGGCAGCGGGATCAAAGTAATGAATCGGTAACAATTCCACGGCAGTAATGCCTAGGTTTTTCAAATAGGGTATTTTTTCGATTAATCCCGCAAAAGTACCTCTTTTTTCCTCGCTAACGCCGGAATTCGGGTTACGAGTAAAACCACCGACGTGCATTTCGTAGATCAAACTGGCAGAGTAGGGAGTGCGTAGCGGTGCGTCATCTTCCCAATCGTAGCGGCCTGGATCCACTACCAGACCCCGCAAAGCTCGATGACAATTATCGCCTTTTTCGCTGGCAGCTTGTCGATCATAAATTTCCGCACCGACAATCGCTTTCGCATAGGGATCGAGAACTACTTTATCAGGATCGAAGCGATGACCCTGGGCCGGATTATCCGGACCATAGACTCGATAAGCATACACTTGACCGACTCCAATGCCGTGAACGAAAATATGCCAATAGAAAAAAGTGCGATTTTCTTGGGGATTCAGACGAATAATTTGACTAGGTTGCGGGGAATTGGCATCATCAAATAATAATAATTCTATGGCAGTGGCATACTTAGAAAATAGTGAGAAGTTGACACCATCGGCCAAGACAGTCGCACCGACGGGATGGCTTTTACCGTGATCGGTTTTTAAGGTCATTGTCAAGAGATAAGAAGTGATTAGGAGTAGTATAAGATTATTCGGCGTTGCTGAATCAAGCTATGAATGGCAAATGTGTGTCCTATCCAAAAGTTATACCAAATCCGGTTATTAAAAACTGATTAAGTAGGGAGGCACAATTATTTGTAGGATGGGTTAGCGGTAGCGTAACATAATCGGGCGTTGGGTTTCATGCTTCAACCCAACCTACGTTCATCTTATATTTAATTCCACCCACCCACTTATTTATTTACCCTTTTGCCTCTTGCCTGTTGCCTATTGCCTCTCCTGATATGTAGCCTATACTCAACGGATTTAGTATTAGTTTTGGTCTAGGTTTTAAAAATATCACAAAAGAATGTTCAGAACTCAAATCAGCAACGCCAGATTTTAATGGAGATGGCGTGATTAATTTCCAAGACCTTGCCCTATTCAATAAAGCTCTCAATTTCCCGATAGATAAAGAAAACAATTAGAGGAGTTTTCAATGGCCTTTCCCGAAGATTTTAGGCTTGATTAAGCCAATTGATTAAGTCAGCTTGAGTCTCAAAGTCTAGCAATGCTTCTCCTAAGTCTTCTAATTTTTCTACTGAGAGTTTTTGGATAGTTTCAGTGATATGGGGGGGCAGTTCACCAAAACGTCGTTTAAGTAAGCGTAGCACTAGGTTGGCTTCTCCTTGTTGAATCCCTTCGATTCTACCTTTTTGAAGTCCAATGGCTTCTCCTTGTTGAATCGCTGCTTCTCTATCTTGTTCGTATAAAGGGGCTAAACGCATAATAAATTTCCTCTCCTCCTGGGTTCTTTTGGGTAAGGCTTGCAAGTTTCTACTCAAATTGTATAATAATTTTAAGGAAGCTGATTTAAAGGGATGACTAGGAGACAAGGCCTCTAATTCATCAATCGCTCTGGTTCTAGTTCCTCCTCTGCCTAATAATCTTAACCAAAGGGTTTCAGGGGTTTCAGGTAATTGATGCAGGACAATAATGGCTGTGGTTAATGCTGGGGGTAAAAAGTAAATTCCTTCTCCCCAATCTGGATGATTGAGAGCGGAAAAAGCAGTTATAATCCTCTGACTGGCCGTAGGAGTTAGTATCCATAGTCTAGGGATATTTTCTGCTAATAAGGGTTGTTGATGACGGTGAGCTTCTCTTTGTAATTGTTCCCGCACAGTCAACAGTTTAGATAAACAAGCGAGAATTCCCTCAATCGTGACCGGATTGCGATAGGGTTCCAATAAACAAGGGGTTTGAGCTAATTTGCCCAATAAACCTAATTCGGGCGGCATTTCTGGGGAAGTCGGTCGAAAATACACATCGATTTCTTGAGTTTTTGCCGTCACATCAAGGCTAGTTTTCACGTCACCGGAAGAAGAGAGAAAGGTTTCGAGGTAGTCTTTCACTAAATTTATCCCAAAGAAAGCGAGTCAAGACCTAAGTTATTAAATCAATGATGATGATTATTTTATCATCTTCAAAGCCTATTTATTAGTTCAGCCAATTAATTAAGTCAGCTTGACTCTCAAAGTCTAGTAATGCTTCTCCTAAGTCTTCTAATTTTTCTACTGAGAGTTTTTGGATAGTTTCGGTGATATTCGGGGGAAGTTCACCAAAACGTCGGTTAAGCAAGCGTAGCACTACTTTAAATTCTCCTTCTTGAATCCCCTCGATTCTCCCTTCTTGAATCCCTTCGATTCTGCCCTTTTGAATCGCTGCTTCTCTATCTTGTTCGTATAAAGGGGCTAAACGCATAATAAATTTCCTCTCCTCCTGGGTTCTTTTGGGTAAGGCTTGCAAGTTCCTACTCAAATTGTATAATAATTTTAAGGAAGCTGATTTAAAAGGATGACTAGGAGACAAGGCCTCTAATTCATCAATCGCTCTGGTTCTGGTTCCTCCTCTACCTAATAATCTTAACCAAAGGGTTTCAGGGGTTTCAGGTAATTGATGTAGGACAATAAGGGATGTGGTTAATGCTGGAGGTAAAAAATAAATTCCTTCTCCCCAATCTGGGTTATTGAGAGCGGAAAAAGCAGTTATAATTCTTTGACTGGCCGTAGGAGTTAGTATCCATAGTCTAGGAATATTTTCTGCTAATAAGGGTTGTTGATGACGGTGAGCTTCTCTTTGTAATTGTTCCCGCACAGTCAACAGTTTAGATAAACAAGCGAGAATTCCCTCAATCGTGACAGGATTGCGATAGGGTTCCAATAGACAAGGGGTTTGAGCTAATTTGCCCAATAGGCCTAATTCGGGCGGTATTTCTGGGGAAGTCGGTCGAAAATACACATCAATTTCTTGAGTTTCTGCCGTCACATCAAGGCTAGTTTTCACGTCACCGGAAGAAGAGAGAAAGGTTTCGAGGTAATCTTTACTAAATTTATCCCAAAGAAAGCGAGTCAAGACCTAAGTGATCAAATCAATGATGATGGTTATTTTATCATCTTCAAAGCCTGATTAGGAAAATTGGCAATATTGCAGCTTTAGTTACAGATTTTTCCTAGTTTTTGCGCTAGAAATGAAAAGTTAATCAGCAAAAAACGCCCTCGATGAATGAAACCGCAAATCATCGTCTGTGGATTAGGTCGCACGGGTTATAAAATCTTTTGTTTACTCAAACAACAATCTGCGGCAGTAGTAGCGATTAGCGATCGCCAAATGGTCTGCGAATACCAGTCTGATATTATTATCGGCGATCCCTGCTCTCCTAAAACTCTCCTGCAAGCTGGCCTTCCGGATGCAGAAACCCTAGTTTTGGCCATCGATAACGACGCACTCAATCTGGAAATTCTCACCCGCGCCAGGATAATTAACCCGAAAATTCGGATAGTTAACCGACTATTTAACGAAACTTTAGGAGAAAGACTCGATCAAACCCTCCCTGCTCACGTTAGCATGAGCGTTGCTTCCCTAGCAGCCCCGATCTTTTCCTTTGCTGCCCTTGGTAATAAAGCTATCGGTCAATTACAGCTATTCGATCGCCTTTGGCCAATTCAAGAGATAATTATCGAGGAAAATCATCCTTGGTGGGGATTACCCCTCTACGAGCTTTGGGACGATCCGGCCCGGATGTTAATCTATTATCTCCCCGCTCACGACGAAATCGATCTGGTTTCCGCAGTTCTTTTAGGCAAAAAACTCCAAACTGGCGATCATCTCATTATCGGCAATAAACCGACAATTAAGGCAAAACAGCGTTTTAAACTGCAAAAGTGGCTGAGAAATCTGCTCAATCTCCGTCCCTATCAGCACTATGTCCAACCGGTAATTCTTGTCACCCTTTCCCTCCTGGGGATGATTTCCCTTGCTACCATTACCTATCTCAGCGTTAATCAAAAAATTTCCCTTGTCGATTCCCTCTATTTCTCCGTCGGGATGATTACCGGCGCCGGAGGTAACGAAAAAGTGGCCGAATCTACCCCCGATAGTATCAAAATTTTTACCGTGGTCATGATGATTGTCGGTGCGGGGGTTATCGGTATCTGTTATGCTCTCCTCAACGATTTTATTCTCGGTAGTCGCTTTAAGCAGTTTTGGGATGCTACCCGCATTCCCGTCCGCAATCATCACATTATCTGTGGTTTAGGAGGTATCGGCACCCGGATCGTGCGACAATTGCACGACCAAGGCTGTGAAGTGGTGGTGATTGAATCTGACCCCAATAATCGATTTTTGCATTCCGTGCGCTCCTGGGGAATCCCCGTTATCATCGAGGATGCGCGTCTAGTGGCTACCCTAGAAACGGCTAATATTAACAACGCCGAATCTTTGATCGTGGTTACTTACGAGGATATGATTAATGTGGAGATTGCCCTCACTGCTAAAGCGATCGCTCCTAAAATTAATCTAGTTTTACGCTGCTCTCAGGAACAATTCGGGCGATCGATTCAAGAGGTTTTTGATTTTGATACGGTATTATGTCCCCGGGATCTGGCCACCTATTCCTTCGCTGCGGCCGCTTTGGGCGGTAGAATTCTCGGTAATGGCATGACCGATGATCTCCTCTGGGTTGCTTTGGCTACATTAATCACACCTAATCATCCTTTTATGGGGCAAATTGTCAAGGAAGCGGCGATGAATGCCGATTTTGTGCCACTTTACCTAGAAAAACAGGGTCAAACTATCCACGGTTGGCAATTACTGGAAATCACTCTCGATCAAGGTGATATTCTTTATCTAACTATGCCGGCTATGCGTTTACAACAGGTTTGGCAAAATACTTCCCTAACTATTCCCCAATCTTTCCCCGATTTAAAATGATTTCTGGTCTTAATTATCTGAGCAAAGCTAGTTATCGCTGTATCTTGAGTTTAGGCAGTGCCGGCAGTATTTTAAGTCTCGCTAGTGCCAGCAGCATTTTAAGTCTGGTTAGTATCGGCAGTATGCTCAGTATTGGCAGTGTCGGCAGTATTCTCAGTATTGGCAGTGTCGGCAGTATTCTCAGTGTCGGCAGTGTCGGCAGTATATTTGGCATCTTTCAATATCATTCTCTGCCTAACTATCCAGAGTAGTTCTAATGAACTACTTCTCACCGCTTCTTTGTCGATGGCGGTTTTATAAGTTTAAACTGTGGGGCGCTCGCTTTTTATGCAAACAAAATAGAAAGGTTATTAATCGGATTAAGGGATTTATGAGGCTGCGGCAAAACTAACACGACGATAAATTTCTAGCAAGGGAAGTTCAACGTTTAAACTCTCCAGAGGGATTATTTGACTAAGTTGATCGTAGGTTT
Organism: Microcystis sp. M31BS1; assembly: GCF_020245285.1. Classification (NCBI taxonomy): domain Bacteria; kingdom Bacillati; phylum Cyanobacteriota; class Cyanophyceae; order Chroococcales; family Microcystaceae; genus Microcystis; species Microcystis sp. M31BS1. The sequence continues at coordinate 43,056 of NZ_JADBVE010000160.1, read as the reverse complement.
GTAGTTGCCAGCGATCGCTCTGTGCGAGTCTAAAATATTGCTCAATGTAGGGTTCAGTTTGGCTAACGAGCAGATATTCACAAAAACTTGGCAGGGAACGATATTTTCTAAATTTATCACCTCGATCATATGCTTCCGTGGCGGGGGAAAGCACCTCTACAATAAATAAAGGATTAAGAATTTCGTCTTTGCGATCGCCGTTAAATTCCGGTTCATGGTTAACAACCATGAGATCGGTATAGGTTCCACAATGATATTCAGGAATCCACAGCCGCAGATCGCTGTTATACAGACGAAAATCCCTATCTCTCAATAAAAATCCCAAAAAAACCGAGATATTGATCGCAATTGCGCTGTGGGTTGCGGTTCCTCCAGGCATAAGAATCATTTCTCCATGGCAATATTCATAACGTTCCTGAGAAGTTTCAGCGATCGCCCGATATGCTTCCAAAGTGACAGGGGTTTTGGTGACTGTCGCAATAGTTGGTTTTTCTTGAGCGATAATCATCTTTGTCTTTCTCCGATATTCTAAGTGGCTGGTTATAATTAAATTAATAATGGATTTTAGGTTCGATCCCCCCTGCCCCCCTTGATAAGGGGGGTGCCGATAGGCGGGGGGATCCCCCTTAATAAGGGGGCATCTGATAATTTTTAACGCCTACCCACTTATTAATTAATTTTATGGTTATTTTTTAGGGATTGTGGGGAAGCGATCGCTTTTTATCAAAATAGAATAGAAAGAGCGATCGCAGTTTTTCTGAGGTGAGAGAGAAAAATTTTTTAAGAGCGAACTATCGTTAATTTGATTGTATGTATTATAATTGAGTCGTTAAATTTAAACAAAATACTATACTGTCCTCATCGAGGTTATTGTTGATGAAATCAGAGTATGATCTCGCTAATATGAAAAGTCGTCCTAATCCTTTTGCTCAACAACTCAAGCGGCAGGTCACTTTACCTTTAAGGATTGATGTCATTGATTTCTTTGAAAAAAAAGCAAAAGAAAAAGGAATTTCTTATCAGGAACTAATTGATTTATATCTTCAGGATTGTGTGACAAACGACCGAGAAATTTCTTTTTAGCGATCGCTTTTTATCAAAACAGAATAGAAAGAGCGATCGCATTGTGAGCATCAGTTAATAAAACAATAAAGTTCGGGGTCAGGTATTCAGGTTTGCTAATTGTTCCTGAATATTAGCTTGAGTAGAGAGTTTTTCGGATTTTTCCCATAGAGCGTTAAAGATACTTTTATCTGTCTCGACAACTCTTGTTTGATAGGAAATATAACCTGATTCTGTTTGACCATTCATAATTCTTCTCGCTGTAAAAGAATTTCTGGGAACAGATAAGTTTTCGCTAATCAATAGGTTGGTATTATCCCAACGATAGCCTTCAACATCTTTGGCTTTTTCCTGACAAATACAAGCAACTTCGGCTCTTCTCGACTTTGTGTGATAATTTTTGCTTATGTAAGGTTAAATGCTTACTGGGCAAGACTTTTAGGACTATTTTGAAAGAAGAAACTATCAGTATAGACCTCGTTTACACACAGAAACCAGAAGAGCCCAACTTCTATGCCACAGTTAAGTTGTTCCTGAATCACCTGTAAATGCTTTTGAGTCGGAACTTCAGGAAGAATAAAGACTCGTTGAATAGAAATCTTCCTTTCGATTAGTTCTTGGTTAACTTCCCAGAATTTTTGACCAAGGGGATTATCCCACCAGATGCAATCTGTCATGGAGTGAACAGCCAAGATTCGAGATTGACTTTTAGGATCAATGTGTTTGAGTAGTTGACCAACCTTTTCTAAACGGGATTCGCCGCTAATTTCAATGTTAATTTCAGGCATAATTGTGTTAGTCAAAATTGTGCCATCAAGGAGGGTTAGATTATTTTCATCTAATTTAACATCGGTCAAGTTAGCTCCCGTTAAATTAGCTTTGCTCAAATTGGCTCTTGTTAAATCAGCTTTGCTCAAATTGGCATGACTTAAATCGGCTCCTGTTAAATCAGCATTAGTTAAATTAACCTCCAAAAGATTAGCCTTACTGAAGTTACATCCCATCAATTTTGCATCGGAAAGATTGGCCTCACCATCCATTAAATTGACTTGGCTGAAATTCAGTCCCCGAAAATCTCGTTCGCCAATTTTGTGCAAATATGTCAATTCTTTTGTGCTATGAATATCAGGGTGATATTCCTTGGGTGCATAAACGGCAATCATCGCTTTGACGTAGGCGAAAAAATAAGCCTTGAGAATATTTTCATGGGTGTGGATGGTAATAACTTCTTTACCATCATACTCGACCACCGCCTTGACAGTTACTTCTCCTTGTTGACCCGGTGTCAAGTTGGCTAAATAGATAGATTTAAGGTGATGTTTAATTTCAACTAAATGAGCTAGAGCCTCATTAAAAGCAGTAAAAAGTGCATCTACTGAACCTTTTTTAAAGGCCGATTCAGTGTAACGCTCTTGGGTTTTTGTATTACATAGGATAACTGTCGCGGAAGTTAAATTGTTATTGGCACAGAGAATTTCAAATTTCTCAATTTTCCAGCCTTGAAAAAGCAAAAGATTATCTTCAAAGAATAAGTTGTGTTGAGGCTCGTTTTCTAAAAGCTGATTGAGTTTTACTTTCTCATGTTCCATGGCAGCTTTACCGAGATTTTTGAGAGTTCTTTCGATAGATGCTGGCGAGGTATCTTCCCCTAAAAACTGTAAGAATAGGGAAGGAGAACCCACAAAAGGATACCCACTGGCAATGAATTCTCGATCTCTGATGGTGATAATACTTTCTAGGCTATACTTTCTGGCAATCTCAACTTGAATTGCCGTTGTTAAATTAACGTTGGGATATTTTTCTAGGTCGATTTCTTTCAAGTTAACTTGGCCGACGTTAATCTTGCTCAGAAGTTCAATGATCGAACGATTGGCATATTCTTGAGATTTAAGATTTTGCATACTATGCCAAATTTGTATTAATCCCATTTCGCCGCTGTAAGGATTAATTTTTTCCTCTAAAACAAGTCCCATAACCCTAGTAGCTTCACTGTTAAGAGTCGTCTGATTTCGTAATAAAAACTCTTCAATTAGATCAGCGTCAATTAAGACTTTTGGAGCTTGAGAATTGTTATCTTTTGATTGGAATACCTCTAAGTTATCCAGAAAAAAATCAATATTTATACTAGGATGATTAGTCACTTTATGTAAACTAAGCTTGATTTCGTACTGCACAAAATCATCAGATTCGCTTTCGAGATTATTTCTCAAATCCCAAAGTTTTTTAATCACTTGAGGCTCAGGATATTCTCCCAATTTCCTTATGATTTCAGCACGATGATCGCTATTCTGTTCATTGTCTAGTTGAGCTAACAACCCATTAATAATGGTGTTTTCCATTTTTAAATCAATCTCCTTGATTGGTGGTCTTCTCATCCGCACTAATTGTGTCTGACAGGAAAAGACTGCTCTAATTGAGAATTTTCAGCGTAGCGTGTTCGCAAAACTCTCACTGATTCATCATCATTAATGTCAACAAGATAGCCCTTTTTAAAGAGAATCCTTCTTAGGGAAGTAATTCCCAGACGATCACTGTCATCTAAATCAAGATAAAGTTTAAGATGGGATCCTAGATTTTTGTTGAAATCTGCGTTTAGATTTTTGCCGCTGCTATGATTGAACATTTCAGCCAAATCATCGGCGGAATAAAGTCCTGTAGCCGCCAGATAGAAAAGAATTTCGTATTTTTCAGATAGGGGTCCGATTTCTGCCAACAAATCTCGTAGCTTGGAAATATCCAAACCACAGTTTCTTGCCTGCTTTTGGGCATCACACAGTGATGGGGGCATTGACGAGAGCGTCTTCATGGCTGTATTACAGTTTCTTGCCTGCCTTTCGGCATCGGATAGGTTTTGGGGCATTTCGGATAGGTTTTGGGGCATTTCGGATAGGTTTTGGGGCATTGACGAGAGCGTCTTCATGGCTGTATTTTCGAGCTAGTTAGCATATTTTGAAATGGAGTACCAACAATTATTGTTTAATGATAGCAACAATTATTGGTTTAAATGGGCAATATTTGTTGGTTTAAATGGGCAATATTTATTGGTTGATATCCTTACAGTAAGTGATTATATTGTGGATACCATTGAAGAAAATAGAGCGATAGTAAAAAACAGTACAAAAAAGCTGGTCGAGTGTTGCCGCACTGCCCAGCCTGAATTAAATAAACGTTCTACCTATCGCTTCCCGTCTTTATTATCTCCACCCTGACGTTTTGCTAGTTCGTTGATGGTGTAGATAAAAACGTAGTCGTAGGGATGAATCTTCCCGACAGCTACGCCGTAAGCAAGGGAGCTTAGGAGCATGACAGTGAGTAAGTTCTTCATTGATTGACCTCCTGGCTTCTTAGTCCACTAATAAGGTTTTTAAGTCTCCTGGTGGGCTGTTGAGAGGGCTAATCCCGATGATGCGAAGCTAGGAGAGGGCCAGTATCCTCGCGGGTGCTGGCTCTTTACTCATCATTATCATCCCCGCATAGTAGCCCATGAGGGTAGATTGAGTCAAGCTAATAATGTTAGGGATTCCTGACACGAGGAGCAAAACACTACTAGGCAAAAACAAAGATCCTGATCAAATCAACTGCCACCTTAGCCATGAAAGCACTTAGCCACAAAACAGAAGATTTGAGTATAGCCGATGTCTCATCCTATTACCCCGATCAATGGGTGGTCGTAGAGATCACTGGTCGCGACAAATATGGCTGGCCAGAGAAAGGTAAGGTTATTGGCTACTCGGACGATAAACGTAAGCTGATACAAGAAACTAAACATTTGAAGGGAGACTTGTATTTGTTTTATACAGGCCTTGTTGACGGTGGTAGAGTTGCTTAAAAATGTTAGAATCTATACAAAAAACACAATCTCCTTTAGCTTTGGCCCCTGCGTTGGAGGCTGCCATTAAACGAGGCGAAGAAGCGAAGAAACGGTTCCTATCTAAGCAAGGCGGAACCTTAACCAGCGCCGAGGTTTGTAGTGTTTTAGCCTGTAGTTCTTTGGAATTAGAAACTATGAGGCTCAATCATCGGGTCTTAGGTTTATCTGTCAACGAAGAATTAGTTTATCCTGCTTGGCAATTTATTGATGGCAAAGTTTTGTCTGGTTTAGACCAAGTGTTAGCCGTCCTAAAAGAAGACGGTGCTTGGACACAAATGCTCTTTCTGCTTACGGGTGATATTCGTTTAGAGGGAGCAACCCCGCTAGAAAAACTCCAAAAGGGAGAAATCGAGCCAGTGGTTTGGGCCGCTAAGTGCTACGGGAGTCATAGCGCGGCGTAATGGGTTTGCCTCCTTTTCCCCTCCCACCAGACGATTTTAGTCAGCGTCAATTGCCCGTCATTGAAACCCCAGGCCCCTGGCTAAGATTAAATAAAACCGGACACCTTTCTAGTCTTCATTTTGACCGCAGTGGTAGCGGTCGTTTCGATGGACCCAATCAGGGCTATGGGCTTCTCTATGTGGGTGATGAGTACAGTACCTTTATTGAATGTTTTGGCCGAACATTTGACGGAGCCGTAACCGTTACAGCCCTAAGAAATAGAAATCTTTTTAGAATTAGAAGTGATCGCACTTTACTGTTGGCCGACTTAACGGGGCCGGCCCTTGTTCGTATAGGAATAGATGCCCGCATTTCTTCCGGTGATTATGAATATTGTCGGACTTGGGGGCAGGCAATTTGGGAACATCCCCAAGGAGTAGATGGGATTAGATACCGTTCTCGTCATGATGATAGTGTCTATTCCGTTGGGCTTTTTGATCGGGTTAGAAACCATTTGCAAGAAGACAACTTAGGTAATTTATACGATGATAATTCATCCTGTTTAGGTGAAATTTTGGAGCATTATGATTATGCTCTTATTCAAGAATAAGTATATTTTTGCAATTAGACGCAATCTCCCCTATTCAGAACGGCCAAGTGTTAGGGAATTTTCTGTTAAGTTAATAGCAGCCCACTCGTCGCAAAACTTCACTGATCACTGATTACTGATCACTGATCCTCTTGCCCTATTTTGGTAAAATCAACTATAATGGGGAGAAGTTAAGTAGCTGGTTATAATTAAATTAAAAATAGATTTTAGGTTCGATCCCCCCTGCCCCCCTTAATAAGGGGGGTGCCGATCCCCCCTTAGTCCCCCCTTAATCCCCCCTTAATAAGGGGGGCATCTGACAACTTTTAACACCTACCTACTTAATTTTTGCCAAGCTTGAGCAGACTTAAACTAATCCCTCAGTGAGCAAGCAATTGAATCCTATGCTTAAAATTGCCCTTTTTGGAACCAGTGCCGATCCTCCTACTGCCGGTCATCAAGCCATACTAAAATGGTTATCGGAACAATACGATATTGTTGCGGTTTGGGCTGCCGATAATCCCTTTAAAAATCATCAAACCAGTCTCGAACATCGTCTGAGGATGTTAAATTTGCTCATCCGGGATATTCAACCCCCAAGGGATAATATACAACTGCGACGAGAATTAAGCGATCGACGTAGCTTAATTAGTGTGGAAAAAGCGCAAGCAATTTGGGGAGAACAGGAGGAATATACCCTAGTCATCGGTTCTGATTTAGCTGGACAAATTAGGCACTGGTATCGTAGCCGAGAATTACTAGAAAAAGTCAAAATTCTCGTGATTCCTCGTCCAGGCTATCCTATTAATCAAGATGATATTGAACAACTGCAAACATTAGGGGGTGATTGTCTGATTGCCGATGTCTTTGCTCCGGCTGTATCCTCAACAGATTATCGAGAAAAAGGCGATAAACAGGCTGTTCCCGCACCGATTAAAGATTATATCGAAGGTCAAAAACTTTACGCATGAAACCGCAAAAGACCCTAGCTAATAAATCTCTAGCTGATTTTAAAGTGGGAGTTGATAACGTGATCTTTTCCGTTGATACCCAATTAAATCGGCTGCTAGTGCTTCTGATTAAAAGACGGGAAGAACCCTTTAGTAATTACTGGAGTTTACCCGGAACTTTAGTTAGAAATGGGGAATCACTGGAAACGGCAGCCTATCGAATTTTAGCCGAGAAAATTAGTGTTAATAATCTCTACCTGGAACAGTTATATACTTTTGGCAGTCCAGAGGGAGATTCCCCAGCAGCGGCCGAGAGTTTTGGGAAACGTTATCTATCGGTGAGTTACTTCGCTTTAGTGCGGTTTGAAGAAGCAAAATTAATCACTGAACGGGATTATAACACCACTTGGTATATGATTGATAAAGTGCCAGATTTAGCCTTTAATCACGGTCAAATTTTGGAATATGGCTGGCGAAGATTACGCAATAAAGTAGAATATAGTCCCGTCGCTTTTGAGGTTTTACCAGAATTATTTACTTTAAATGATCTTTATCAATTTTATGAGACAATTTTAGGTAAAAATTTTAGTGATTATTCTAACTTCAGAAATCGGCTATTGAAATTAGGATTTCTCAAGGATATGGGTTTAAAAGTCTCTCGTGGTGCTGGTCGTCCCGCTAGTTTATATCGCTTTGATGAAAAAGCTTTTGCTCCCTTTAAAGAGCAACCGTTAGTTTTTGTTTAAATAGGAAAAAATATGAGAATTGCTATCGCTCAATTAAATCCCATTGTTGGAGATATCGAAGGAAATGCCCAAAGAATTTTAGAGGCTGCTCAAACGGCATTTAATCAGGGAGCAGAATTACTTTTAACCCCAGAATTATCCCTCTGTGGTTATCCTCCCAGAGACTTATTATTAAATCTGGGTTTTGTGGAGAAAATGTCTCAACAATTGCAATTATTGTCCCAACAATTACCAGAAAAGTTAGCTGTCTTAGTCGGTTTTGTCGAAAAAAATCCCTCGGCAACGGTCAGAGGGGAAAAGCCGTTATTTAATAGCATAGCTTTGTTGAAAAGTCAAGAGATTAAACAAATTTTTACTAAACGTTTATTGCCTACCTACGATGTTTTTGATGAGGATCGTTACTTTGCTTCTGGGAAAGAAAGTCAATATTTTCAAATAACAGAAAATAATGTAAAAATCGGTGTAACTATCTGTGAAGATGTTTGGAATGATGAACAATTTTGGGGTCAGCGTCAATACGCAGTTAATCCCATCGCCGATTTAGCTAATTTAGGAGTGGATTTAATCGTTAATCTTTCCGCTTCTCCCTACAGTGTCGGTAAGCAAAAATTGCGAGAATCTTTATTATCCCATAGTGCCACTAGATATAATTTACCGATAGTTTATGTCAATCAAGTGGGAGGTAATGATGATTTAATTTTTGATGGTGACAGTGTTGCTTTTAACCGACAAGGAGAAGTGATTTATCGCGCTCAGGCATTTACTTCTAGCCTAGAATTGATCGAGTTTAATCAAGATTTGTTACCCGCAGTTATTCATCCTTTACCTGTCGATGAAGATGAGGAAATTTATCAAGCTTTAGTCTTAGGAGTGCGAGATTATGTGCAGAAATGCGGTTTTAAACGGGTAATTTTTGGCTTGAGTGGTGGCATTGATTCCAGTTTAGTTGCCGCTATTGCCAGCGACGCATTAGGTAAAGAAAATGTTCTCGCTGTGATGATGCCTTCTCCCTATAGTTCCGACCATTCGATTAGCGATGCAGTGGCTTTAGTTAATAATTTAGGTATCAAAAGTGAGAAGTTAGCAATTAAAGAAATTATGAACGCTTATGATCAACTTTTAGATGGTCTTTTTGCGGGGACTGATTTCGGTATTGCTGAAGAAAATCTTCAGTCACGCATTCGCGGTAATTTATTGATGGCTCTCTCTAATAAATTCGGACATTTACTATTATCCACTGGCAATAAATCAGAAATGGCGGTGGGATATTGCACCCTTTACGGTGATATGAATGGTGGTTTAGCAGTGATTGCTGATGTGCCGAAAACCCGCGTTTATTCCCTCTGTCGCTGGTTAAATCGGCACGGGGAAATTATTCCCCTTAATGTGATTAATAAAGCTCCTAGTGCTGAATTAAAACCCAATCAGAAGGATCAAGATTCTTTACCTCCCTACGAGATTTTAGATGCCATTTTAGCACTATTAATCGATCGCCATCAATCTGCCGAACAAATTATCGCCGCCGGTTTTGAGGCTGAAATTGTGCAGAAAGTGATTAAATTAGTTAAAAATGCCGAATTTAAGCGCAAACAAGCTCCCCCTGGTCTAAAAATTAGCGATCGCGCTTTTGGCACTGGTTGGCGAATGCCCATCGCTAGTCGTTGGGGTTAGGGGGGTTTTTCAGTTATCAGTTATCAGTTATCAGTTATCAGTTATTAGTTATCAGTTATCAGTTATCAGTTATCACTAACCCAGGCGGGCGTTGGGTTTCATACTTCAACCCAACCTACGTTCTGTTCACTGATTACTGATTACTGATTACTGTTCACTGAAAGGGGTATTCGTGAGAGAGGAAGGGTAAGGGGATTAATTCTCCTGTTGCCTCGCCGATTTGTACTTTTAAACCCTCTCCTCCCGCTTTTGTTTTCACATAACCCAAGCCAAAATCCGCCAGCACACTGGTGAGTAAACCGACTTTTTGCGCTTCTAAAATAATCGGGGTATTGCTGGGGACGGGTTGGCTGAGTTTTATACCCCAAAGTCTTTGTTTTACGCCTTTATAGGTGTTAAGACGGGCGATAGTTTCTTGACCAATATAACAACCCTTATCAAAGACAATCGCTCGCCATAAACCAGCCTCTAAAGGGTTATAATCTTCAGTTAATTCTCGATCGACTGCCGGTCGGCCCTGATGGATTCTTAGGTATTCCCACACCTGTTCATCGGCGGGAGTAACGCCATTTTTAATTAAATTTTCCCAAAGGGGACCGGCTTCGGCGGCGGCAACGATTAAAGTATATCCGGGTAGATCTAAGCCGGTGCCGACGGCGACTCTCAGGGCGGGTTCAGAAAGGAGATAATGACTATGCTGCATCCCCGTTAAAATCTGCTCTGGAACGGCGATTTTTTGCAGGTATTGCCCGCTTTCAGTACCGATTAGGGTGAAAATGCTAAAATTATCGGTTAAGTCGCTAATTTCCACCTTATCGAAGGGGAAAATATAGCGATCGATCAATTCCAGTAAAAATTGACGACGTTGGGGAGAAACGAGGATGAGGAGGGAATCATCGCCGGCGTAAACTGTGACAAAATCGAGGGTACGACCGGTAGAGTTAAGGAAAATTGTCTCACAACCTTGACCCGGTTTCAGGCGATCGATAGCGTTACTGGTTTGATTGTGGAGAAAACGCAGTCGATCCTGGCCTTTTAATTCTAATAAACCCCAATCGGAGCGATCGATTAAAATTGTTTGGGATGCTAAACTTTGGGGATCATTGTGGTAATCTTTGAGAAAATTAGCGGCATACTCTGCCTTGATCGTGTCTAAATCTGCTTTCATTGGGGTAAATTAGCGAATAATTGCTTAATAATACGCTCGGTTTTTGTTTCCAAACTCTGCCAATCTAGTTCACCGGTGGGGTCGAGGAGACTGGTATCGATGGTGACGCTCTCTCCCTCATCGGTGGGATAATCGAGAAAACAGACTTGAAAACAAAGTTCCCAAATATTTACAGTAACGGAGCGATCGAGATAAGTCAAACAGAGCAGATAACTGGGATAGGGATCTTGAATTTCTGTATAAGTTCCTTTCCAGAGGGAATTTTCTAACTGTTTGCGCAGATTATCCAGCACCCGAATAAATGCCGGTTGCATTAATAATTGTGCCTGTTCCCAAGCAGTAATATCTTTAAATTTTGGATTCATCTTATCAGTTATCAGTTATCAGTTATCAGTTATCAGATTTGAGGATTAAGTGGGGGGATACCCCTGCCACCCTTGATAAGGGGGGATCTGGCAATTTTTAACACCCACCTACTTATTAAGTGAGCAATATTAAATAGGGTTTACTGAAAAAGTACGGGCGAAGCATTCGGATAGAAAATCTACGGTTTCACCGATAGGTTATTGCCCGAATGCTTCGCCCCTACAGGACGCAATCGCCGCTCAAGATGCCCGGTTTTGAAGCGCGATTCTCTCAAAATCTTGCACCTGTGGGAGCGAGAAAAGCCACAAAACCCTTGCCTTGCCTACATTTCACATTTATTCAGCAAACCCTAAATAGACAAAGACATACATTTCAGCCCTAGAACTATTTTGTTTAACTCTTGGAGATGTCTAATGGCATTAACAGTGCTGTCTTTTCACTGTTTACTGTTTACTGGTTACTGTTCACTGTTCACTGTTTACTGATAACTGGTTACTGATAACTGATAACTGATAACTGATTTAGGCTGTTACTAGGGTTGCTTCCTTAGCTGCCATCATTTTCATCAGGTCTAACATCCGGCAGGAGTAACCCCATTCGTTATCGTACCAAGAGACGACCTTAAAGAAATTGGCATTAAGTTGAATGCCAGCTTTAGCATCAAAGATACTGGAATGGGGGTCGGTGATAAAGTCACTCGATACCACTTCCTCATCGGTATAACCGAGGATACCTTTCATCGGTCCTTCGCTGGCGGCTTTCATAGCGGCGCAGATTTCCTCGTAACTGGTGGCTTTTTCGGTTTTAAAGGTTAAATCCACCGCCGAAACGTTGGGAGTTGGCACACGGAAGGCCATACCGGTTAATTTGCCTTTTAGGGAAGGAATAACTAGGGTTACTGCTTTGGCTGCTCCCGTGGAGGAGGGGATAATATTTTGACCAGCGCCGCGACCACCGCGCCAATCTTTTTTCGATGGACCATCCACGGTGGGTTGAGTGGCGGTCATCGAGTGTACCGTGGTCATTAATCCTTCCGCTAGTCCGAAGTTATCGTTAATAACTTTGGTGATCGGGGCTAAACAATTGGTGGTACAACTAGCGTTAGAGACGATCAGATCCTTAGCGGGATCGTACTCATTGTCGTTAACGCCCAGTACAATAGTACGAATTTTGTCCGGATCTTTGGTGGGTGCGGAGATAACCACTCGTTTGGCCCCTGCTTCTAGGTGTTTTCCGGCCCCTTCTGCGGTGGTAAATAAACCGGTGGACTCAACCACATAATCGGCCCCGGTTGCACCCCAGGGCAGTTGAGCAGGGTCTTTAATCGAGTAACAGGGGATAAACTTACCATCCACGACGATGCCATCTTCTTTCGCTTCTACCGTACCCTGAAAACGTCCGTGGGTGGAGTCGTATTTGAGCAGATAGGCAATATTATCGGGGGGGACGAGATCATTGATACCAACAAACTCGAAATCAGGATTTTGGATACCCGCCCTAAAAACGAGGCGACCGATACGACCAAATCCGTTGATAGCGACTCTTACTTTTGTCATGAAAAAAACTCCTTTGCAGCTGCGATAAGCTTAGGCACGATCAAGAAAAAATAATTTGAGAATTGATTGGCCTTTAGAGAATCACTATATATGCTAATCAGCTTTTGTTGATCGCTAGATGAAGTATAGAAAGATTTTAAGTTTCAGTGCTTCAAAAGCTCTCCTGCAAAAATCAAAAATCTTTCGTTAGGTGAGAAGACAGGAGACTCCGAGACAGGAGACTCCGAGACAGGAGACTCCGAGACAGGAGACAAAAGATAACTATAATATCCATAAAATCTAAGATTATGTCAAATTTATCCGATTTTTTTAGATATTTTGACCTGATAGCGGCTCTAAAACTTACTTTTGCAGGAGGTCTAAAGATAAAAAATAATAAATTTGCTATCCTAGTAGTCCTCACCACCGGCATCGAGAAGGCCTAATTAGGCTCTTCCCGACAAAAAAGTTCTCAGAGAATTTATTGCTCTATAAGTTAAGAAGACATTAATTTTCCTTTAAAAGCCATTTAAAAACCCCGCCCGACTGACATAAATTACCCAAGCAGGATCGGCAAAATATAGCTTATTTTAATAGTTTTTTGCGCCCCAAAAGGTTAGACTCTTGATTACAGTTTGAAAACTGACCGAGGGTTAACCCTCTCGATAATCTGGAGAAATTGTCTATCAACTCTCTTAATCTCATCGTTCATAGATATTGGAGAAATATTCATGGTATCCGCACCAGAAAGACCCTTAACAGAGCAAAATCCCCTTTCTCAAGACGAACTCTACAAAACCCATGCCTATTGGCGCGCTTGTAACTATTTAGCTGTAGGTATGATTTATCTGCGCGATAATCCCCTGCTCAAGGAACATCTTAAACCCGAACACGTTAAGTATCGCTTACTTGGTCACTGGGGAGCAAGTCCGGCCTTAAGTTTTACCTACGTTCACCTCAACCGTTTAATCAAAAAATACGACCTCGATGTGATTTTTATGGCCGGTCCCGGCCATGGAGCGCCGGGGGTACTCGGTCCGGTTTATCTAGAAGGAACCTATTCGGAAATTTACCCCGATAAAAGTGAAGACGAGGAAGGATTACAAAAATTCTTTAAACAATTTTCTTTTCCCGGTCACATCGGTAGTCACGTCACCCCCGAAACCCCCGGTTCTATCCATGAGGGCGGCGAACTGGGTTATAGTGTTTCCCATGCCTACGGTTCTGTTTTTGACAATCCCGACCTAATTACGGCCGTGGTGGTGGGTGATGGGGAAGCAGAAACCGGTCCCCTTGCTACCGCATGGCACTCGAATAAATTCCTTAACCCGATTCGCGATGGTGCGGTACTGCCAATTTTAAACTTAAACGGTTATAAAATCGCTAATCCCACCATTCTCTCCCGTATTTCGACCCACGAGTTAGAAAGTCTCTTTGTTGGTTACGGTTACACTCCCTACATCGTCGAATGTAAGGAAGATGAAGACCTGCTGCACTGCCATCAAAAAATGGCCGCCACCCTAGAACACTGTATCAATCAGATTCGCTCCTATCAACAGGAAGCTCGCAGCACGGGAGTAGCTAAACGTTACCCCTGGCCAATGATTATCCTCCGGTCTCCCAAGGGTTGGACCGGTCCGAAAAATGTTGATGGTCATAAAGTAGAAGGATTCTGGCGCGCTCACCAAGTCCCCATGGGTGGGATGCACGAAAACCCCGACCACTTGAGAAAATTAGAGGAGTGGATGAAAAGCTATAACCCGGAGGAATTATTTGACTATACCACGGGTCAATTTAAGCCGGAATTTAAAGAACTCGCTCCTATTGGTCATCGTCGCATGAGTGCTAATCCGCACGCTAATGGCGGATTGCTGCGTAAAGATCTAAAAATGCCCGATTTTCGTCAATATGCCGTAGATGTCACCCACCCGGGCCAAGTGGAAGCGGAAAATACGGGAGTGATGGGGGTATTTTTGCGGGATGTAATGCGAAATAATATGACTAATTTTCGCGTTTTTGGTCCCGATGAAACTGCTTCTAATCGTTTAGCGGCTCTCTATGAAGTGACTAAAAAAGCTTGGTTAGCTGATACCTATCCCGAGGATTTAGATGGTAGCCAATTATCTCCCGATGGTCGTGTGATGGAGATGCTGAGTGAACATACTTTAGTCGGTTGGTTAGAGGGTTATTTATTATCCGGCCGTCACGGTTTATTTCACTCCTACGAGGCTTTTGCTCATGTTATCGATTCCATGTTCAACCAACACGCTAAATGGCTCGATATCTGCAAAAATCATGTACCTTGGCGTGCTTCTGTTTCCTCTTGGAATCTGTTATTATCCTCGGTGGTTTGGCGGCAGGATCACAATGGTTTTAGTCACCAAGACCCCGGTTTTATCGATTTAGTAACCAATAAAAGTGCCGACGTGGTGCGGGTTTATCTTCCCCCCGATGGTAACTGTTTATTAAGTGTGGCTAACCACTGTCTCAAGAGCAAGGATTACACTAATATTATCGTTGCTGATAAACAGAAACACCTGCAATACTTGACTATTGAAGAAGCAATTAAACACTGCACTAAAGGTATCGGTATTTGGGATTGGGCCAGTAACGATGATGACGGAACAAATCCCGATGAACCAGATGTAATTATGGCTTGCTGTGGGGATATTATCACTAAAGAATCTTTAGCGGCCACGGCAATTCTGCGGGAGGAATTCCCTTACTTAAAAGTTCGCTTTATCAATGTGGTTGATCTGTTTAAATTACAGTCGGAAAGTGAACACCCCCATGGTTTATCGGAACGGGATTTTGATAGTTTATTTACCCCTGATAAGCCAATTATCTTTAATTTCCACGGTTATCCTTGGCTGATTCATAAACTTACCTACCGTCGCAGTAATCAAGAACGTATTCATGTGCGCGGTTACAAAGAAGAGGGGAATATTAATACTCCCCTAGAATTGGCGATTCGTAACCAAGTTGATCGTTTTCATTTAGTAATTGATGTCATTGATCGCGTGCCGAAATTAGGTTCTGCTGCTGGTCATGTGAAGGAACGGATGAAAAATGCTATTATCGAAAATCTCGATTATGCTTTTACCAATGGTATCGATAAGGACGAGATTACTAACTGGAAATGGCCCTATTAATTAGGCTAGAAAGTGGTTTAGGTGATGATAATTTATTAGTTTATTGATAAATTTCATCTTCCTATTCCACCTAAAAAATATTCTTGATTTTCTACAGGGTGAGAGCATCTCAAAAGCTATTGACAATTGGCCAATGTTGAAAAGGGTTAATTAGGGTTTGCTGAATAAATTTGAAATGTAGGCAAAGTAAAGGTTTTGGGGCTTTTCTCGCGAAACAGGTGCAAGATTTTGAGAGAATCTTCGTTCAAAACCTTGCGTCTTCATCGGCCCGCGTCCTGTAGGGGCGAAGCATTCGGACAATAACCTATCGGTGAAAAGGTAGATTTTCTATCCGAATGCTTCGCCCGTACTTATTCAGCAAACCCTAATTAGATTTAATTTACTAAGAAAATTAAAATCATCAATATTGCGAGTTACAATTGTTAAATTATAAACGAAAGCTGTTCCCGCAATAATGGCATCTTCTAAGGACATCTTTCTGATTTATTTTAAAGTTACTGCTTGTAAAAAATTCTTCAAAATAGACTTTATCTTGATGAGTTAACCGATGGTAGCCTAAAACTTCCAGATAGGATAAAGCAGAGACATAAGGAGAATTTTCTGCAATAAACTCCCGGAGAAACTCATTTTCCAATTGAGCGGCATAGATAATAATATTACTATCTAATAACATGATTTAATCCCGATCAGGAAGATAGCGATCGCACCGATTTTGTTGTTGCCACTGTTGGGTATCAACATCAGTAAAAGTATTATTGTTAGCAATTTTTTTCAAAGCATTGGCCATTTTTTGACCGTTAGATCGATTTTCACCAATGATATTTTCTTCTAGTAAGGTAATATAAACATTAACAGGATATTCTGAGTTGATTTCAGGGGTTTCATCAAGCCATTGAAGGGTATTATTTTTCAAAATTGCTTTAAAGGTTTTTAGCATAGTTTTCTCCACCGTTAAATGATACAGGATAAATGATTCAGACTAGCCCTAACCCAATTTTAACACAAGACCAACCCAACAAACTCCCCTGAACTCAATCTTTTAAGTTAACGTCTTTGGATCATTTCCTAATCAAAAGTTCATTACCAGAGCGAAAAATTACGCAAAATGGTGATAGTCACTTTACCTGTTTTTAAGGGAGGCTAATTTATCGGCGATGACTGGGTGAAAATTAATCATTAAATCAATTTATAACAAGCAATCGAGGGTTTTACTCTTGTGTTAATGTACCTTAAAAAAGTAGCTATCACTTTATTTTAGCTTTTGGAAATAAAATTAAGATAAAGCGTACTAGAATAGATAATTTATTCGTTTGAAAAAACGCATTCAATCATCTATTTTAATAAATGTTCTATTTCTTCATCTGTAAAACCAAATTGTCTAAAAATTCGTAAAACATAAGCAGGGGACATTTCTTTTGCAGCTATATCGATAGGAACGATTCGACGTTGATTATACAATACTCTACAATATAAACGATGATCACCTTTTCCTTCTCGATAAAATTGACAGCCTCCTTTTTCAAGAATTCTAATTAGTGCTTTGGGTTTAAGAGAAGGAATATTTTTAGGCATAAACTTTTCTGAGTTCGTAAGTTTCGGGAGTTTCAGAATCTCCCACAGTTAAAAACTCATGAAGTTCGTCTATAGGAATAGGACTGGTATAGATATTGGCTTGATCATGATAAATCTCCCAAAAAGATTCAAGCGCTTCTTTTAGTTTCTCAATAGCTTTTTCCTGAGTTTCTCCCTGTCCAACTAATCCATTTTCAAGACATAATGAAACCCAATAATTTGCACTTTTTCTCAGAATAACGGTATAAAAGTTCATGGTGATTGTTCCGTTGAAATTTTAATCGGGGATTAGAATTTACTCCAGCTTAATTTTAACACAAGACCAACCCAACAAACTGCCTTACCTCAATCTTTTAAATTAACGTCTTTGGATCATTTCATCAATAGACAATAAATAAGGTGCATTAACAAAGTATAATGCACCCGATCAGAAAAGCGATCGCACTTCTAATATTCTGCCAAATGCGATCACAAATCCCCATTTTTACATAAAAAATGATAATATAAAACTCAAATTTGAACTATTGTTGTGGAAAGATAGTAAGATGACAAAGTTACAATTAACTCAAGCGGAAATTGAAAGCCTTACTTTTGATGAATTTTTGTATTTAAGAAATTGGATTAATAAGTTAGACTATCAACAATGGGAAAAACAAATCAAATTTTAGCAAGAAAGAATTTTGAGCTTTTAAAAAGTGACTTAAACCATTCTTCTTTGTCTTTTAAAAAAGTTGGAGAATTTTGATCGGCAAGATTTGGTATTAATTATAGAACTTTAGCTTTTAAAGATGGTGAAGATTATATTTGGGTGTGGATAGGAAGTCATGAAAAATAGGAAAGATTATTAAAATAAAAGCGATCGCCTCTTTATTGCCAAAATGTAGTTAAGTACCTAGGCAAAATTATTTACACATGACGATCATTGCCCCGTAAGGGTTTTAGCTCGATCGGGCAGGTAATTAATTTTGCATGACTACTTAAACAAAGTGCAACCCAACACCAACCAAATAAATTAATAATTGATCATCTTGGATCGCACTCAATCTACAGGTGATCGCCATTTTAAAACAGTCTTTTTAATAGTTCATCTTTACTTAGATTAAAATGTAGAGCGACATCACGCAAAATATTATTTAAAGTGCCTATTTTGACAGGATTATGAGCAGGAATAGTAATCTGATGTGTACCATTTTCAGAAGTAGTTAGTCTAATATGGCTACCCGTTTGACGACTCACTTCATAACCTAACTCAGACAATTTTTTGATTAAGTCATCACTGGATAAATCTCTGGGTAGCTTCATACCGCAAATACCTCATCCCTAACAATATGTAAACGAATAATTTTAGGGCGATTTTCCCTATCATCATAATGACAATTAACGGCATCTTTTACCATTTCTCGTAAAGACTGTAAATCATCGGCTTCGGTAAAAATAGACTCGCCTAATGCCCTTGCTGTATATCCCCCTTCCGGTGCATCTTCCACTAAAAAAACTATTTCTGTCATATTTCCTTCTTTACTCTCTAAATTTTTGCAGTAATTTTAATTATAGTTTGTTTAGTTTTTTATATAGCACTTTTTAAAGCTTACAAGATTAGCGTTCGCCGTTTATCAACCCTAATCGCCTCTTTATTGCCAAAATGTAGTTAAACAAAGTGCAACCCAACACCAACCAAATAAATTAATAGTTGATCATGTTGGGTTTCGTGCCTCAACCCAACTACAAGATCGGCGATCGTACTCATAAGTTAGAGAATTGCTATAGTTGATCATGTTGGGTTTCGTGCCTCAACCCAACCTACCAGATCGGCGATCGCACTAGGAATTTTTCTAAAAATTCTAACTGAGACAAAAAGATTAAAGGGGAAGAATTGAAAACAATTTTCATAGAGATTACCATTTTTTTTCTCTATCTATGTCTTCTGTAGTAAGATAAGAAAAATCGATTCCCATTAATTCTAAAATTTTCAAGAACATTTCTGTATCCATTTCCATGATTTCTGCGGCTTTATGAAGACTGATGATGCGAGAAACTAAAGCACCCACCACAAAAATAAATTGTTCTTTTTGTTCAATATTATCAAATAATTGTATTTCGGCGGCAATTTCTTGAAAAGTAATCGAAGTATTCATTGTCTTGCTAAGTTTCATCAATTAAGACATATCTAACTTAATTTTAACGCAAAATCAACCCAACCAACTGCCCTTATCTCAATCTTTTAAATTATAGACAACAAATAAGGCGCATTACACTGTGTTAATGCACCCGATCAAAAAAGCGATCGCACTTCATCAATTAACTCCGAGTTCGCCTTTTGAATTCCTCAATTGTTTTCTCTATCACTCTAGGGTTCGGGTTTTCCCAGTCATCTAGAGAATTATAAAGAATTGCTGGAATTAATACTTTTCTCTTTTTGTCAAATTTTATGTTAAGAAATATGTGACTATAGGATCGAGAAAACGGGTTTCTTTAAGAAACCCGTTTTCTCGACTCTGAGTCAAGTTAATCAGGTGGCTGGTAGGAGAAATCAAGGTTTAACCGCACCGAATTTAATTTGATTTTCTCTGATTTATAAATAAACCTGATGAAAAAAAAAAATAAGCATATTTTATATCCTATTGACGGTAGAAAAAAACGGTCTTAGGATGATGGAAACCATTAATTGATGGTTTGATAGTTTTTAAGCTTAACCAGGACTGCGGGTTAAATAGTTGGGGAGGTTTTGGGGACGGCGAACGGTGTATATTCCAGCAGTAAGCTCAGACGCATTTAAATTTAGATTGTCGATGCTTGAAGCCTTTGGCTGACATCGATTACTCGATCAACTTAAATGTCGAAAAGCTTAACACCATGGTAACACTATGATGAGTTGATGTACTCTAAGGATAGCATATTGAAATATTGAGTCAATGCAAGTTATTTAAATAATAGATGACACATTATGTTTTTAATAAAACATCCAGATCCGAAGCTAAACATTCCTTGGTATTTAACTCAAATTAGTTTTTTGCTGTTGCCTATCAACCCCTTAGGGGGAATGTTAGTTATTTGTACAGCGACTATAATAATTTTTAGATTAAAATATAGAGTCATTATTTCTCAACATATTAATTGGGGATTTGCTATCTTAGGTGGCTCATTAACAATGACGAGCCTTTTTGCCTTTGATCGGGTTTCTGCCATCTCTGGATTGATAAATTTTTTGCCTTACTTTATTATTTTTGCTGGACTCAGCCAACTACTTTACTCAGTGAGTACATTAGAACAATTAGCAAGGATAATATACTTTGGTTCAGTTCCTATAACGGTGTTAGGCTTTGGACAAATTTGGTGGGGATTACAAGGAGAAATACAAAATATATTGATGCCTGGATGGTATTTAAGAGCAATGGGCAATCCTTATGGTAGGATGTCATCTTTATTTTATCATGCTAATTTTCTAGCAAGTTTTCTAACTATTATTTGGGTGTTGGGACTGGGCTTAATAATTCTAGAGTTAAGAAAATCGAATACTGATAAAAAATTTTTTTATCTTAGTCTGCTTTTGGTCATCAATTCCCTAACATTTATTGCTCTAATTTTAACTCATTCTCGTAATGGTTGGATGACTACATTGGTAACTTGTCTTGCTTTTGCTATTTATTTAGGCTGGCGATGGATTTTGCTAACAGTAGCAATCGTGAGCGGGGCGATTATTATCGCTGCTTTTGGCAATCCTCCAGTAAGAGATTGGTTTAGATTAATTGTTCCAATGTTTATTTGGGCTCGAATAAACGATCAATTTTATCCTAATCGAGATGTAGAAACTCTCCGAATAACTCTGTGGAAATTCTCCTGGCATTTAGCCCTTAAGTCACCTTGGAAAGGATGGGGTTTAGGAAGTTTTAAACATCTCTATCAGCCTCAATCTCAGATAGTAATAGGACATTCACACAACTTAACACTGATGCTTCTGTCTGAAGTGGGGATTCCCTGGACAGTTTTTTTCTATTTTTTAGTTGGCTGGATATTGGCAAAAGGGATTATACTTTTAACCAAAATAAATCTGGATAACTCAGAAGAAAAATTGATTATATTTACTTATTTAACAGCTTTTTTTGCTTCTATATTATTTCATGTCTTTGATGTTACTATTTTTGATGAAAGAGTCAATCTTATATCTTGGTCGATTTTGTCAGCGATTCATGGCTTAACAAATAATAAAAAAAGAAAATATTTTACCTAAACTAAATATTATTGTAAATGCTCATGAAATTCAGTATTGTTATCACAACATATAATCGCTTACCATTTTTAAAATGGTCATTAGAATCGGTACTCAATCAAACTATAAATTGCGAAATTATTGTTGTAGATGATGCTTCTTCTGATCAAACTGAAGAATATATCAAGCAATTAGGTGAGCGAGTTATATATCATCGCAACTCGATAAATTTAGGACATTCAGAAAGTGTTAATATTGGAGTCAAAATTGCCAAAGGAGAATGGATTAAGCTGATTGATGATGATGATTATATTACGCCTGAATGTATCGAAACTATCAGCAGATATCTCGTTTATTTTCCTGATGCTGTTATTTGCTCTTGTCAAGCAAAAAAAATTGATATAATGGGGAACATTATCGATAACAAACATCAATTTCAATTTAATGATTTAGCTCTTTGTATTCTGCAAGAGGACATACACTACGCTATGCTTTTGGATATCTGTCCTTTGGGAACACCTGTTCAAGTTGCTTTTCAAAAAAAAGCATTTTTGCGATCAGGAGGCTGGGATAAAGACTTTGACGGTAATTATGATGATGTTAACTCATGGATAGAAATTGCCAAGTACGGCGATGCTGTATTTGTCGGTAAGTGTCTATGTTTTAAAAGAGTATGGTCGGGATGTTGCCATAGCAATATATCAATAAAAGAGCGATGCAAAAAAAATATTTTAATCAAACAAAAAATTTATGACATGGTACATCCTAAACATCGGGAAAAGTTACCAGAATTGTCAGTTATAGAAGATTATATTTGCCTGCATTGGCTTTTGATTTGTATCAAAAAATTAAACATAAAAATTGTCCTAGAATTTGTCCCCTATGATGCAATTAATTGGGATGCTTTAACATTGATGTTTAAAATAATATGTATAAAAAGATTTAGGCTTTTATTTAAAGAACTTTTACCAGAATTACAGCAAATTGATATTAAATAATGGTACAGCCAATACCCGACTAGATGCCGAAATACTAATGTTTTTTTGTTTGTCTAGGATTTAAGAGATTTCCTGTTGCTTTTCAATAGCACGGGCAATGAGAGGAGCTTTTCTTGCTAATCCCTCTAGGGTGATTTCACCTTGTTCATACATTCTAAACAACGGGAAGCAAACCTCAAATCCAAGCGGGGAAATCTGTTGCGCTTGCGAGGTGTTTCTGAGATTTCGGCAGCTACAGGGGAAACTAACGCCCCAACCGATTATGTAACCTATCTGATCGAGAAGCATCAGTAATGGGAGTTCTGATTGATAACAATGTCATTCTTGATTTTCTACAAGAACGAGAGCTATTTGTGGAAAAAGCAGCAAGATTATTTGAGCGTATTGATGCTGGGGAAATTCAGGGATTTATCGCATCAACGACAATAACTAACATTAGTGGATAGAATGCACAAAATTAGCATTCAGGTCTTGATTCAGCAACGCCTTTGACACTGGCAATGATTTGTCCGATGTCTTGAGGAGTGGCACCTGTTGCCAACAGCGATGGGATAAGCAATTCCAGTGAAACTGACGGATCGCCATTTTCAGCTTTGGCAATCCGAGGTTGACTAGAGCCGATTTTATTGGCCAGTTCACTTTGAGTCATTATCTTCTGCCGCTGACTTTTCAAACTTTTGCTAAGAGCTAGTTTGATTTCAACAAGGATAATCTCTTCGGGCGTTAACTCTAAAAAGTCGGAAACGGTTCCGATTTTCCAGCCTTTTGATTCCAAAAGCCCTTTTTTAGTCTCTTCCATCCTCTTATTCCTGCTGATCAGTATCGTATTTACTCAAGCGTTTCTTACAAACCTCAATTACACTTTTGGGTGTTGCTCTTGTTGTCTTATTAAACACCTCAATAATCAAGATTGCATCTTCATCAATTCGATAAATAATCCTCCAATTTTTATCGATGTCTCTAATGCGTAGCTCATGACAATGATAGCCTACACTTGGCATAGGACGCGAATGTGGCAAACCAAGAGGTTCGCCTTCCTGTAGTTGCCTGAGTAAGACACCCGCTTCGATCCGTGCTTCTAAACTGAAAGGTGGGGTCTTGATCTCACCATGCAGCCAAGCTAAAGGTTTGCTTTGATCAGCCATGATGTATTTATATCATATCTGATGTACTAAAATATGGCAATCGCCTCACTACTATCTAACAATTCAAAGGTGGCGGAGCGACGAAATATGAACAGCGAACCTACTTTGAGCAACTCTCAAACTGATTGGTAACAATTAGAGGCAATCAGCGATATTGATAGCGATGTGTGAGATTATTCTTGAGATAATAAATGGCTGGTTATAATTAAATTAACAATGGATTTTAGGTTCGATCCCCCCTGCCCCCCTTGATAAGGGGGGTGCCGGTAGGCGGGGGGATCTCCCTTAATAAGGGGGGCATCTGATAATTTTTAACGTCTACCTAATTATAAGGCCGATGTCTGATAACTGTTAACTGAGCGCTGAATTTAACTTCTTAAAGAAACTTGGAACTGTTTAACTAAAGCTTCTCGCACTTTTGTCATTAAAGGTTCCACATCTTCATCGGTTAAAGTTCGATCGCTGGCACGATAGACTAAACTAAAGGCCAAACTACAATGATTTTCTGGCACATTCTGCCCCTGATAGCGATCGAATAATTCAACTTTTTCTAAGAGATTACCTCCAGCATTTTTGATAGTTTTTGTCAATCTATCTACGGGTATATCTGTGGAAACAAAGAAGGCGATATCTCGCGCTGCCCCCGGATAGGTAGAATAGACCTGTAAACGTGGGGTAATTTTGGCACTATCCCTAAGAGTTGCTAACAGGATCGGGAACTGGATTTCAAAGGCATAAACTGCCTCAATTAATCCTTTTTGCTGACGCAATTGCGGGTGTAGTTGACCGAATATACCTAGGCGTTGTTTGCCAATCCATAAAGAGGCTGTTCGTCCGGGATGAAAACGCGCATCTTCGCCATATTTTTCGTAGCTTACTGTCAGCGAAAGGCGATCGAATACTGCTTCTAAAATGCCTTTTGCTTCATACCAAGTCATGGCCACCTCTTTACCCGATCGCAGCCAACGTCCGGCAGGGAAGAAATCACCACCGAAAATACCAGCAATTGCATCGTATTCGTTGATATTATCCGATTCTAAGCGGAAAACTCGCCCGATCTCGAAGCCATTTAAGGAACCGTTACCCTGAGACTGATTATACTCAAACGCTTCGATTAAACCGTCTAGGAGATTAGTCCGCAAAGCAGAATACTCGACAAAAAGGGGATTAGCGAGGACAACTTCCGCTAATTCCGGTTTAACTAGGGAATACTGGACTAATTCCGTCAAACCCACTGCGCGAAAAGCTTCCCGCAGCCGACGCTGTATAGTTTCCTCAAAGGATAATCCTCCGGCTGCGGTTTTTGCCGGCAAAGTATCGACAAAGCGATCGTATCCGTACAGTCGCGCCACTTCTTCAATTAAGTCAATTTCTCGTTCTAAATCCCGATAACGGTAGTCTGGCACTGTTACAGTCCACAGAACAGGATTTTTTGAGGTTAACTGTAATTCACAGCCCAAATTGCCTAAAATCCGTTCCACATCTTCGGCGATAATTTCACCGATCGCACCATTATCTAGGGTAACTTGACCCAGTAGCTGCTGCAAACGTTGTAAACGCAATTCGATCGAACCACTGGACTGATCGGCGCGATAATCAGCTTTAACCTGACTGCTGACAGTTCCCCCAGCTAACTCTAGAATCAAATCGATCGCCCTTTGACAAGCATATTCCAAAGCGGCGGGATTAACACCGCGTTCATAGCGTCCGGAAGATTCGCTGCGTAAACCCTGCGCTTTTGAGGAACGACGGATAGCGATCGGATCGAATAAAGCCGACTCTAGCACAAGATTAACGGTTTCCTCGTTAACTTCCGTATCTTGACCTCCCATCACCCCCGCTAAAGCTACAGGCTTATTATTGGCAGTAATTAATAAATTAAGCTCTTTTAAGCTTCTTTCCTGACCATCAAGGGTAATGATTTTTTCCCCTTCCTCAGCAAAACGGACCCCAATAGTAACGGATTTACCTCCGGCAAAACTCTGTAAACGATCGCAATCGAAAGCGTGTAAGGGTTGTCCCCACTCCAAGAGGACATAATTAGTAATATCGACCACATTATTGATTGATCGCAATCCGGCAGCCTGTAAACGCTGTTGCAACCATAGCGGAGATGGGCCAATTTTTACCCCCTCGATCACCGTACCAATATAAGCAGGACAAGCTTTATTTTCTGATATTTCCAGCGTTAAATCTTTTTTAGGGGAAAATTCCCCTAATTTCACTTTTGGTAGGCTTAATTCTCCTCCTGTCAAAGCTGCCACTTCCCGCGCAACTCCGATCATACTCAAAGCATCGGCACGGTTAGCGGTGGGAGAAATATCTAAAATCACCTCATCGAGTCCTAAAAGGGGACGAACATCTGTACCTAAAGGGAGATTTTCCTGACTAAAAATGTGGATTCCTTCAGAATCCTTAGTTAATCCTAATTCTGCGAGGGAACAGATCATCCCTTCCGATTTTACCCCCCGCAATTTAGCCGGTTTAATCGTTAAATTGATTTTGGCTAAATAAGTTCCCAAAGTAGCCACAGGAACTAGAATATCAGCCCTAGCATTGGGCGCACCACAGACAATTGTACTAAGATTTTCCTGACCGATATCCACCTGACAGACACTTAATTTATCTGCATTAGGATGGGGTTGACGATCGATAATTTTACCAATAACCACACCCTTTGCCCATTCTCGGCGATCCTCGATCTCTTCCACTTCTATTCCCGCAATTGTCAATAATTCGGCTAATTCTTGGGGAGATTGGGCAATTTTGACTAATTCTCGTAACCAGTTGATCGAAATCCGCATCGTTAATTCTTGCTTGCCGTTGGTTCTTAACTATTGTAAACGGGAGGTTGTCACCGCGACCGGGTTGACAGGAAAGATCGCTTTCAGGTTTGCTGGGGATACTCATTTTTAAAAGTTGCCTTCAGCCAATTATTATTATAGACTATAAGTTACATGGAGTAAGAAAATCGATGAGGAAAGCAATCAGTCTATTTGCCTGTGGTGGAATTGGAGATATGGCTCTTCGCTCTGGGGGATTTGAAGTTGTAGTGGCGAATGAATTATTGAAAGATCGTGCAGAAGTATTTAAATTTAACCACCCAGAATCATTAATGATTATTGGGGATATATGGGATACAAAAAATGAGATAGTCGCAGAAACAAAGCAGCGACTCTCTGGACAAAATTTAGACATTGTTTTTGCGACTCCTCCCTGCCAAGGTATGTCTAGAAATGGCAGAGGTAAGCTGCTTAATTCTATTCGTAAAGGCTCAAAAAATGAAATCGACCAGAGAAATTTATTAATCATTCCCACCCTAGAAGTTTTTCTGGCTAGTGGAGCAGAAACACTGGTCATGGAAAATGTGCCAGAAATGCAAAATACTTATATACCCTTTCCCGAGAAAGACGATTATTTGGTAAATATTTTATGTTATATAAAACAGCGTATTGGTGATAAGTTTTTAAGTTCGATTAGCATTATAGATTTTGCTGATTATGGAGTCCCGCAGAATCGTCAACGACTTATTTCAATATTTACTAAAAATGAGAAACTGAAGAATTATTTAAAAAAGAACAATTCTCTTTTTCCTAAACCAACTCATAGTAAAGAAGGATTAGAACTTCCTAGATGGAAAACTGTTCGAGACGCAATATATCATTTACCACCACTTGACTCTCAACGAACAGAAACTGCTAAATCAGATGATATACCATATCACTATGTACCCCTATTAGATGAAGAAAAATATTTTTGGATCAGTAATACACCCGAAGAAAAAAGTTCATTTGATAATCAATGTATTAACCCTGTTTGTAGATATAATGGTAATCCAACACACAGCGCACGCAAAAATAATGAAGGAATTAATCGAGCTAGTACAGAAACCCCCCTTTACTGCCTTAAATGTGGACACATTCTTCCTCGTCCATGGGTGAAAGAAGAGGGAAAATACAGGTTGATGAAAGGTTATACCAGTGCCTATAAAAGAATGAGTTGGGACGCACCAGCCAGTACAATTACACGAAATCTCTCCTATGCTTGTAGTGACAATAAACTACATCCTATTCAAAATAGAGTATTATCTCTGTATGAAGCAATGATTCTTCATACAATTACCGAATACCCATTTTCATGGAAACGGGCAGATGGCAAAAGAGTTAGTGATAAACTAATTAGAGAGTTAATTGGCGAAAGTATCCCACCTGCTGGATTACAAAAAATATTTGATCATTTAGTATCCATCCTCAATGATGATTGTTCTCTTGAGGAGCAAATCAAGGAAAAATATGAGCAGCTCTGTCTATTTTGAAATTAAATTGTCTTTGTTATATTTGTTGACAAAATTAATATATCTATCGTCATTCTTTATCATAATCCAGTTTTTATACATTTTCTTAACGCCTTGTCGTGACATAATTGAGACGCTAGTTGTTCTTCCACCGCCTTCTTTTGGCTGAACAATTTTACCCCAATCATTGTCAGTTAAGTTGTTGCAAAAAAAGACAGCAACTATTTGAGGTATAGTATTCTCAAAATCCCAGAGAATGCCAATAAGATTGTTAGTTTCTCTATGGTGAGCCTTCCAATCATAGCTTTTCATTACCTCGATTCTTGTGTCTCCCATATCAGGTTTTTCTTTTCCAGTCTTCTTTAATTCTCTTGGTGTAGGAACACTGCCACAAGTGGCTTTAACCTCTACTCCCCCATTAGCAAATGGACTAAATGGAGACTTATCTCGCATTCGTCTTTCTTGGGAAAGTTGTTCAAAAAAAACTTTGCCATTTTTATCCATTAACAGCAAATCTGGATAGCCGTCTTGATGCGGATTGTTGATAAATAATCCCTGGGATTTATTGGCAAATTCTATAGCAAATAGCTCACCAATAAATGCAGAAAGATTTCTCATACCTAGAATTCTAAATATATCTACTGGTATATCTTGGACTATTTTTTTAACAACAGAATGACATTCAACTAATGAATGCTCAAATATGACTTTATCGATAGTTATTTTCTGACCCTGTTTTGAGAAAAAGCTGGTATCAGAATGTTTATTTATGATATAACTCATTAATTTCTTCCGCAACAGTATTGACAAAAGTAACAATATCCATGTCCAGAGCTGAAATAATTTGTTCTAAGGAGTCCAAAGTAATGTTTCTTACTCCCCTTTCAACTCCAGATATGTAGGTTCTGTCAAGATTAGCTCTATACCCTAAAGCTTCTTGACTCAGATTACGTTTCTTCCGCAATTTTCTTACAGTCACAGCAACAGCAGTGACTAGCTTTCCTGCCATATATAAACTACCAAAGAAGATATTGAAATTCTCTACAGTCCATTTTCCTTCTATGATGACTATTAATCTACGGACTATAAGTCACAAAAGCTGATTCTCAATAAACCTGTATTCGGGAGCGGCAAAAACTCTGATTTTGTGTTTGACTAAAAATGTATCCTAAAGATTGCCATCCCGTTGCGATTCTATCCGTGCCTTACTATTCCCAATATCCCGACGCTTTCACTCCCAGTTATCTGAGCGAACTACAAGGACAGATTCTCGCTTGTCCCCACTTCACAGTTAACAATTTAAATCGAGATTTCGTTAAAACCAAAGGCTTTTCCATCGCTTTTCGACGCACACAAATCAGCGAAGTTGAACGAATGTTTCCCTATTTTAAACCCTATCTCGATCGCAGTTTACAAGCTGACTGCAACGCTTTTTATCTTAACCCCTTACTCCTACAAACCGGTTCACGGGTAGATCCCCATATCGATCGCTCCCTGCGCTCCTATTGTAAAACGATCGATCCCCCGCTCCTAGTTAGCGTCCTTTATGTGCAGGTTCCCAGGGATATTCAAGGGGGGGAACTGGTACTAGCAACAGGCAATCGTTCCGTGGCCCAGATTCGTCCTTGTGCTAACACCCTGATCCTCTTTCAAGGAGATCTCACCCATTCAGTTAATCCCGTTAGCTGTTCCGGTATTCGTCTGAGTCTTGTCTGCGAACAATATCGTTTAGATGCCGAAGAATTGCGAGAGATTCCCGAAATGCAGATAGAATCGCGAACCATAAAACCAGAAAAGAAAAAAAAGAAAGATCGGGTCGTTGCCCTACAATAAAAGGGGATTTTTGTAAAGATATTCTAGATGGTGATGCGCGAACCGATCGTCGAATTAAGGGGAGTGACCAAAGCTTTCGGTAAGAAAGTAATCTTAAATAACGTCGATCTGAAAGTGTACGAAGGGGAAGCGATCGGCGTGATCGGTCCATCCGGGACGGGAAAATCGACCATTTTACGCTTAGTCGCCGGATTACTGGCCCCCGATCGAGGAGAAGTGTACATCTACGGCACAAAACGCCAGAGAACCGTAGAACAGGGGGAAGATCCCCTCGGTGTTGGTCTAGTTTTCCAACAATCAGCCCTTTTTGACTCCCTCACCGTCGGGGAAAATGTCGGTTTTGCTCTCTATCGCAACTCAAAGCTAAAACGAGCCGAAATCCGGGATTTAGTGGAAGAAAAACTGGATTTAGTGGGAATGTCTGGTTCCTACGACCTCTATCCCTCGGAAATATCCGGAGGGATGCGAAAACGCGTCAGTTTAGCCAGAGCAATTATCAGCGATCCCTCGATCGCCGCCGATCGAGCGAACATTCTCCTTTACGATGAACCCACTGCTGGACTCGATCCCGTCGCTTCTACCCGCATCCAGACGGTAATTATGGAACTTCTCAAGGTAAAAAAAGCCTGTGGGGCCCATCTGATTGTCACCCACGTCCACAGCACCATCGAAAATACCACCGATCGCATCGTTTTTCTCTATAAAGGTCAATTTCAATGGGTTGGACCGACTCAAGAGGCTTATCACTCCGAAATCCCCGTACTCAAGCAATTTTTTACCGGCAGTATCGATGGACCAATTCAGTGATCAGTAAACAGTAAACAGTAATCAGTGAACTGATAACTCGCATCTGATCACTGATCGCTGAAATCCTCCGATTTCTCCTGTAAGATACTGTGTAGAGATGAGGAGTAATTATTTATGGAAGCTGGCGGTTCACAACAGGGGATTTCCCCAACTCTGCGGCAAAGTGGTATCGGTTTAATGTTACTAGCATCGGGGGGAATATTAATCTGGTTTCTCGCTTGGTTAAGTAATTTTAGCTTCGGGGGACGCAGTTATCGCGCCACCTTCCTTTTTCCTAATGTGGGGGGCCTGATGGTGGGAACCCGCGTCGGTTATCGGGGAGTGAGAATCGGGCAAGTGACGGCAATTACCCCAGAACCGGAGGGAGTCGCCGTAGAAGTGGAGATTTCGCCAGCAGATCGCCTAATTCCCAGTAATTCCCTCATCGAAGCCATTCAATCCGGTTTAGTGGGTGAAACCACGATCGATATTACTCCCCTGCAAGCTTTACCCGTCGGTGGTGTTAAAGAACCCCCTTTGAGTCCTAACTGCAATGGGGAAGTGATTATCTGTAACGGTTCCCGTTTACAAGGGCAATCGGCGCTAAATGTCAATACCTTGATCAGATCTTTACTGAGAATTTCTAATCTAGTTAGCGATCCCGATATGGTGGCTGGATTTCGTTCTTTTACCCAACGCGCTGCCAATGCCTTGGGGGGACTCGATCGCTTTAGTGGTGAGGCAACCACCGCTTTAAGCGAGGTACGTCGCAGCGGTACTCTAGGTAAAGTTAATTCGGGGATGAGATCCCTAGAATCCTTACCGCAAGTATCCGGTTCCCTCGATCGCCTTTCTAGTGATCTTTCCGGTGTCGGGGGATTGAGTCAGGAAGCGACTACTTTACTGAGAAGTTTACAGGGAAGTGGCGGCCTGAAAAATTTAGACGCTACCCTAGTGGAGGCCCGAAAAACGCTGCTTTTGGTGGGACAAACTACGGAAGAACTGCGGGTTTTTTTGGCAGCTAATCAAAATCGTTTAATTGCCACTCTCGATAGTATCAAAACTACCAGCGATCGCCTACAAACTACTCTCGCTGCTTTGGATCCGATTCTGACGCAAGTGCAGAAAAGCCAAATTATCGAGAATTTAAATACTATTTCGGCAAATGCTGTTAAATTAAGCGAAAATTTGGGCAACTTTACCGCTTATCTCTCCGATCCTGCCACTGTTGTCACCCTACAGCAACTCCTCGACTCCTCTCGCGCTGCTTTTGCCAATCTTCAGAAAATCACCTCGGATGTGGATGAAATTACTGGTAATCCGCAACTGCGACAGGAAATTATCCGCTTAATTCAGGGTTTAAGTCGTTTGGTTTCTTCTAGCGAACAACTACAGCAGGAATTCGCCCAAGGTCAAGCAATGACAAGAATGGCCGCCCAAATTGCGACAATAGCCCCAAATCCCGCCCCTAATACCCCAGAAAAAGACCCTAAGAAACCTGAATCTGAGTAGCAGAATTTGGGGTTAGGGGTTGGGAAAAAAAGTCCGATCATTTGTACTAAATTTTTCAAGACCCTGCTAGTGTGCCTAATTTTTTGTCATAGCTAAATGAGGAATTTCTTCACCATGTTGACGATAACTTTCTTTAACGCCTTCCCAAGCTAAAATTAATTGATTGAGTGCTGTTTGGGGGCTATCAGCAAAAGCGGAAACGCTAGGAATTTCTACTAAGTATGCTATCCAATCTCCCTCCTCATCTTGGAAGATATTAATGCTAAAACCGTTAAAATCCTCGGTGGTTGGATTCATTTTCTTCCTCCTGTATTTTTAAAAATTGTTTAACTTGATCAGCTTTCGCCTCACCGTTTTTTGTCGGTACCAACTCAATCTATTTTAGCTTAAAGTTAAAAGAAGGAGATCGCATTTATACATCAGAGATAGAATGCAATTCGCCGCTACAATACCCGCAAATCAATTAGTTTTGCTAATCTTCGAGTTATGACTAAAAACTCCATTTTCACAAGAACGGCCACACCATAGCACAGAAAAGCTTAAAATAAATGAAAAAATGATTAACTTTTTGCTCAAGATGGCCTTAAATGAGCTTTGGGATAGAGAGACTTGTGGCAAGATATAATTAAGGGGTATTTGGGGAAGAAATTGGATTATGGAAGAACTTTTAGAATTAAAAGCTTTACTCTTAAAAGGTGATATTAAAGGTTCACTGGCGATTGTAGAAGAACTTGAAGATATGGGCAAAAATGGGATTATTAGCACCATTCGTAGTTATGCTGTTATCTTATTACTTCATTTAATTAAACAACAGGCAGAAAACCGAACCACTCGTTCTTGGGATGTCTCCATTCGCAATAGCGTTAGAGAAATTCAACGCCACAATAAACGCCGAAAAGCAGCAGGATATTATTTAAGTGATGAGGAATTAACAGACACTTTAAACGATGCTTATCTTAATGCTTTGGATGCCGCTCCTCTAGAAGTCGAAGCAGCTTGTTATCAATCGGAGCAACTAGAAGCTATAATTAACAAAAATAAACTGATTAGCGATGCTTTTATTTTAATCAAAACCGTCTCTCCTTAGAAAGATTATGACAGACTCAATCTCTCAAGAACAAGCCCAAAAAATGTTAAGTAGCTGGTTATAATTAAATTTAAAATGGATTTTAGGTTCGATCCCCCCTAGCCCCCCTTGATAAGGGGGGAAGCCGAAGGCGGGGGGATCCCCCTTGATAAGGGGGGAAGCCGAAGGCGGGGGGATCCCCCTTGATAAGGGGGGTGCCGATCCCCCCTTAGTCCCCCCTTTAATCCCCCCTTAATAAGGGGGGCATCTGACAACTTTTAACGCCTACCTACTTACGTTGGTTAAACAAAAATCGTGACACCGTGATTGATTTATATAAAAATCAATACATTGCCTATAATGAAAAAGGGGTCATTGCTCACGGTGAAAATTTACAGAATGTTCTAGAAGAAGCCAAGACAACCAATCAAGAATTTGTCATTTATCTTGTTCCTCGTTGTCGTTATTCTATTCAAATTCTACCCCTTCAAGTTTAAAGTAGTTTAAGATGATTTTGACAACGGCAAAATTCTATGAAAATAACCCTTTATCAACCGACATTATCTTTATTATTACTGCTGTTGCTATCCGGTGGTTGTGCAGTCAATCGGGAAAAAGAGAAAACCACCACCCCGCAAGCGTCTCCCCTAGCAGAAATCGTTCCTTGGCAGATGGTCGAACGGGTTACTATTTTAAAAGCCGATCAGGATCCCATCTATGCTTTGGCCATTAGTCCCGATAACTCCCTGCTGCTGAGTGGTAGTTTTGACGGCACTGTTAGGGAATGGGACCTAAAAACCCAAAAACCTCTCAGGACTTGGCAACTAGGAGATACTGTTAACGCTATCCAATTTAGTCCCGATGGCAAGAGTTTCGTAACTGCCGATGCGGGGGGAAAAGTGCAACGCTGGAATACGCGCACGGGAAAATTAGAAATGACCTATCCTGGCCATGCTTTTCTCGTTACTGATGCCGCTATTTCTCCCGATGGCAAAATTTTGGCCACGGGTAGCTGGGATCGTACAGTTAAACTCTGGGATTTTCAGACGGGTACACTGTTAAAAACCCTGCGCGGTCATAATCATCCGATTCAGGCGATCGCATTTAGTCCCGATGGTAAAGGAATTGTCAGCGCCGATTACGATGGTTTCGTTAAACTGTGGAAAGTGAGTACCGGTCGCTTTATTCGGGCCTATGCGGGGAATTTATTCCCCGTTTATCGGGTGCTTTTTTCCAAGGATGGTAATACCGCCGGTACTGCTAGTCAAGACGGTTCGATCCGCGGTTGGCAAGTGAAAAGCGGCATCGGCACCACTACTATTCTCGCCCATAACGACGCTGTTACCGATATGGCCCTGCTGGATGGGGGTAAAGTTTTGGCCAGCACTTCCGGGGATGGAACTGTCAAATTTTGGGATGTTAATACCCGTCGGCACTTGAATACTCTCAAGGGAAACGTCATCTTAAGAATGGTTGCCAGTCGAGATGGTCGTTGGTTAGTCACTGGAGATCGAGACGGTGCGATCGCAATCTGGCGGGGAATCTAATTAACTATAATTAAGACTAGAGTGTTTTCTAGGGCGAAATATAGCTATGGCAGCAGTGATTTTAAACTTAGATACAGTCAATCTCAGCGATGAGCAGTTTTACCGTCTCTGTCAAGTTAACCCAGATTGGCAACTGGAAAGAAACGTTCAAGGAGAATTAATTGTGATGCCACCTGTTGGGGGAATTAGCGGCAACCGAGAAGCCGATTTTATCATTGACTTAGGTATCTGGAACCGTCAAACCCGATTGGGTAAAGTCTTTAGTTCGGCGACGATTTTTCGTTTACCGAAAGGCGGAGATCGCGCTCCCGATGCCGCTTGGGTGAGTTTAACTCGTTGGCAAGCTCTGAGTCGAGAAGAACAGGAGAAATTTCCGCCTATTTGTCCCGATTTCGTCATTGAACTGCGCTCCCGTAGCGATTCCCTCCCGGAAATTCAAGCTAAAATGCGGGAATATCTCCACAGTGGTTTGCGATTAGGTTGGCTAGTTAATCCTCAACAACAACAAGTGGAAATTTATCGTCCTCAGCAACCCGTAGAAATTATGGAACTACCCGCTAATTTAAACGGAGAGGATGTCTTACCCGGTTTTAGTCTATTTATCTCTATTTTTGAGTAAAATATCCTTAAAACCCAGGTATGATCAGACCTCTGGTCAAAATCAAAATAGGAGTCGCTCGTCAGTAGTCAGGGTAAATTCAAGGACTTTTTCCCTGAAAATTGGCTAATTGACCCCCTGAAAATCGGTAAAACCCCACACCCCACACCCTACGCCTAGGAAAAACTTTGTCAGCAAACCCTAACTATGACCACCGATACTGTCACCACTCCCTCGCCCCAAAAACTCTGGTTAGCAGCCATTAAACCACCAATGTATAGTGTGGCAATTATACCGATTATTCTGGGAACAGCGATCGCTTATCAGGAAACAGGTCTATTTTCTCTGCCGATTTTTGCCACTTTTATCCTCTCAGCTATTTTAATTCTCGCTTGGTTAAATCTCAGTAATGATGTTTTTGATGCCGATACCGGGATCGATGTCAATAAGGCACATTCGATCGTTAATTTAACTGGCAATAAATCTTTAATTTTCTGGCTGAGTAATCTTTTTCTATTAGTGGGTATTGCTGGTATTCTTGCTATTAGTTATTGGCGAGGCGATTGGACTATACTAGAATTAATCGCCCTCTGCTGTTTTTTGGGCTATACCTATCAAGGTCCTCCCTTCCGTCTCGGTTATCAAGGATTAGGTGAAATTATCTGTTTCTTTACTTTTGGACCCTTAGCGATTGCCGCTGCCTACTATTCCCAAGCTGGTGCTTTTTCTCTCTCTAGTCTAGCGGCTTCAATTATTATCGGGATTACCACTTCTATCATCCTTTTTTGTTCCCATTTCCATCAAGTCGCCGATGATCTCAAAGCGGGTAAAAAATCACCTATTGTCCGTTTAGGTACTTTAAAGGGTTCTAAAGTTTTAACCGTAGTGACGGTTCTCGTTTACGTTTTAACGGTAGTTTTTGTCCTGCTCCAGGTTTATCCCCCTCTCACTCTTTTAATCTTCCTTAGTCTCCCTTTCGCTTGGCAATTAGTCAACCACGTTAACCAAAATCACGACCAACCTCAGCTAGTCAGTAACTGCAAGTTTATAGCGGTTAATCTTCACTTTTTTAGTGGCATTCTCTTCTCCCTTGGCTATTTCCTTGCTTCCCGTTGATCAACACGATTTTTTTTCTTAAACCCCTTTATCAGTTATCAGTTATCAGTTATCAGTTATCAGTTATTAGTTTTGAGTTTTAAGTTCAGTGATCACTGTTTACTGATCACTGAAAACACTTCCTCATTCATAATTCATAATTCATAATTCATCGCCACAAATCAAGGTTAGCATGAGTGAACAACCCCTCGGATCGGTTATTCAAGGTTCCCTGAGTGAAGGTTTAGAAATTCGTCTTTATCCGGATATTTCCGTGGAAGATATGCGCGTCGGTAAATTTTTAGTGGTGCAAGGCACTCGCTCGCGTTTTTTCTGTCTCCTCACCGATGTCTCCCTGGGTAACTCCAGTCCCCGGATTATCGCGAATCCTCCCCATCCCGATGATAGTTTTATGCGCGATGTTTTAGCGGGTAGCGGTACTTATGGTACTATTGACCTATCTCCCATGCTCATGTTTACTCCGACTGGAGGTAATTCCCCGGCAGTTTCTGACACTTCTTTAGGCTCTTTTCAACCCCAAACTAGCGCCGATTTAGAATTACTGCCAGTTAAAACTATTCCCGCCCATTTTAGCCAAGTTTATGAAGCTTGTGAGCAGGATTTTCGCATGGTTTTCGGTTGGGAAGATGACCCCACCAGAAAGAATTTTGCTATTGGTCAACCCCTTGACATGGACGTGCCAATATGTATTAATCTCGATCGCTTTGTGGAACGTAGTAACGGTGTTTTTGGCAAATCCGGGACGGGAAAATCCTTTTTAACTAGATTACTAATTTCGGGCATTATTCGCAAACAAGCAGGGGTTAACCTCATGTTTGATATGCACTCGGAATACGGTTGGGAAGCGATGAAAGAAGGGAAGGAGGTTTCTACGGTGAAAGGATTATGTCAATTATTCCCCGGACAGGTGGAAATTTATACCCTCGATCCCGATTCTACCAAACGTCGGGGAGTACGAGGAGCGCAGGAATTATTTTTAAGTTATAATCAGATTGAAATCGAAGATATTCGTTTAATCGGTCGGGAATTAGGTATCTCGGAAGCTAGTTTAGATAATGCCAATATTCTCTATAACGAGTATGGAGAATCTTGGATTACTCAGTTATTAAATATGAGTAACGAGGATATTAAAATCTTCTGTACGGAAAAACAAGGCCATGCGGGATCAATCATGTCCCTCCAGAGAAAATTAATGCGTCTAGATAGTTTGAAATATTTAAGAAGTGTTTGTCCCCACAATTATATCGATCAGGTTTTACAAGCTTTAGATGCAGGTAAGCACGTTGTTATTGAATTTGGCTCCCAAAGTAATATGCTTTCCTATATGTTAGCCACCAATATGATCACCCGTCGGATTCATGCTAATTATGTTAAAAAAGCTGAATATTTTTTACAAACTAAAAACCCCGTTGATCGGCCGCAACAGTTAGTAATTACCATTGAAGAAGCTCATCGATTTCTTGATTCTGCTGTGGTACATCAAACTATCTTTGGAACTATCGCCAGGGAGATGCGAAAATACTTTGTTACTCTCTTAATTGTCGATCAAAGACCTTCAGGAATTGATAACGAAGTTATGTCTCAGGTAGGGACGAGAATCACCTGTTTATTAAACGATGAAAAAGACATCGAAGCCATATTTACTGGGGTTTCTGGAGGGGGAAGTTTGCGATCAGTTTTAGCGAAATTAGACTCAAAACAACAAGCTTTAGTTTTAGGTCATGCGGTCCCTATGCCAGTAGTAATTCGTACTCGCGCCTACGATCAAAAATTCTATGCTGAAATAGGTGCGACCGACTGGAAAGAATTACCCGATGAGGAAGTATTAGCGGCGGCCAAAATTGCCAAAGCTGATCTAGGATTTTAGAAAAATTAACTTTTGATTGTAGAATAGAGTTGGATTGTTTTTACTGTTTACCTCCCATGACCGCTCAAATACCGATCTCGAAGATCAGCTTATACGATCGAGATTTTCAGCTATGGATCGAGACAACCGTTAACCAATTACGACAGGAGGATTTTGCCTCGGTTGACTGGACTAATCTGATCGAGGAATTAGGAAGCATAGGAAAAAATAATCGACAGGCTCTCAAAAGTTTGTTAATTCAATTATTAGCTCATCTGCTCAAGTTAGTTTATTGGCAGACGGAAAGAGAGTATAATGCTAATAAGTGGGAAGCGGCAATTATTGATTTTCGAGTTCAAATTGCCGATCTGCTGGAAGACAGTCCTAGCTTAAAACCTTATCTCCTCGAAATTTTCGATTCTTGTTGTGGAAAAGCTAGGCAAATAGTCTCGAAATTGAGCAGGCAAGAAATTCCCAGAGAAGTCATTATTACCCCAGAAGAAACCCTGGATGAAAACTGGTTTCCCTAACTATGCAACAAGGTGATTTAATCGAGATCGAGATTACCGACCTCAACCATACGGGCGAAGGTGTGGGAAAATACCGAGGACAGGTGATTTTTGTGCCGGATACGGTCATTGGCGATCGCATTCAAACTCGCATCACCTATATCAAAAAAAGTCATGCGATCGGCAAACTACAAACTATTCTACAAGCTTCTCCCCATCGTATCCGGCCCCGCTGCATCGTCGCCGATAAATGTGGTGGCTGTCAATGGCAACACATCGAGGACCAATTTCAGCGCCTAGTCAAAAAAGAGCAAGTACAAGAGGTATTAACCAGAATTGGCGGTTTTAGCGATCCTTTGGTTTATCCTCCCCTCACCGGTAATTCTCCCCTCGCTTATCGCAATAAAGCTACCTATCCCCTCGGATTTTCCCCCACCGGCAATGTGCAAGCAGGTTATTATCGTCGCGGCAGCCATCATCTGATTAATCTCAATCAATGTCCGATTCAAGATCAGGCTTTAAATCCGTTTCTAGCAGAGATAAAACAGGATATTCAGGGTCAAGGCTGGTCAATTTACGATGAAAAGACCCACCAAGGACAATTACGCCATTTATCCCTAAGAATTGGCCGCCACACTGGAGAAGTTTTATTAACCCTGATTAGTACCGATAATAATTTACAGGGAATTGAGGCACAGGCGCAGCAATGGCTGGCAAAATACGCCAATTTAGTCGGTGTAACCGTGAATTATCACCCCGAGCGAGGTAATGCTATTTTTGGCGCTCAGACCACAACTATCGCCGGAAGGGACTATATTACCGAAAAGTTCGCCGGATTAACCTATCAATTGGCTGCCGATACCTTTTTTCAGGTTAATACAGAGGCTGCTGAAGCCTTATTTGCGGTTATTTGTCAGAAATTAGACCTTAAAGGTGAAGAAATTCTCATTGATGCCTACTGTGGTATCGGTACTTTTACTTTACCCCTCGCTAAACGGGTTAAAGAGGTGATTGGACTAGAATCCTATAGCTTTTCCCTCGATCGAGCCAAGATTAACGCCCAATTAAATGATATTACCAACACAACCTTTATTTTGGGGGCAGTAGAAAAAACTTTACCGCAACTGACAGTTAAACCCGACATTATTCTACTCGATCCGCCCCGCAAAGGTTGCGATCGATCTGTCCTCGATAGTCTGTTACGGCTGCAAAGTCAACGCATTGTTTATATCAGTTGTCAAAGTGCAACTTTAGCCAGAGACTTGCAATATCTCTGTCAAACAGGCGATTATCAACTGCTAGAAGTGCAAACCGCCGATTTCTTTCCCCAAACTCCCCACGTCGAATGCGCTGCTTTTCTTAGACAAAAAACAGCGAATATGGTAGGATGAAATAGGAGGAAAAACCCGACACTTTAGCCGTTTATGGTCGAAAAGTCAATGGGTAAGGATGATAGCATATTAAAGACCGTTCCAGTCAACTACTTTTTTGATTAATTACCCGCTCAAAGTGGCCTTGATTCTCGATTGGTGTGTAGATCAATCATAAAAATATCTAATCAATCTCAGAGACAGAAAAGGGATAAAACATGACTCATTAGGTATGGCAATCAACTAGATCGACGGTTAAGAGACCTTAATCTTTCTGTAAGAGAACAGTCATTGAATATAAGCTAGAGGTAAAGTGCGTGATTGCTATTTCACTGCCAACAAGCAAACGAAGTTGGAACACCATGAGTTTCGCTTCCACCTTGTATCTTTGTCCGATTTTAGATTTATTGACCGCTAGTATTCCCGAAGAATTAGAACCAGAAATTAGATTAGGATTGCAAGAAGCTTTAGTTAATGCCGCTAAACACGGCAATCATCTCGATCCCAGCAAAACCGTGGTCGTTCACTTTTCCAGCAGTAAAGACGAGTATTCTTGGGTAATTACCGACGAAGGTTGTGGATTTACGCCAGGTTGTCCCCATCATGGCTGTAGTTGCGATTGTCCCAATTTTCCCCCCGAAGAAGCGGAAAATGGCCGAGGACTGTGTATGTTATATCAAATCTTCGACCAAGTTCACTGGAATCAACAAGGAACCCAACTGAAACTTTGTAAACAAATTAAACAGGAACGCTGGTTTAATTAATGACCGTGACCGTGAGAAGGACAGGGAGGAGCAGAAATCGAGCGATCAAGCCAGCCTGTAGCCTGTTGTAGCCGAGGAAGTGCTTCTTCTGGCTGATTATCTAATAAAAACACCAAAGCCGTCCCTAATTGTTCGGCGGCCCGAGCATTACGATTGGCTTTCAGACGATGCCAGTCAATCGGTGCGATCGCCAAACGTTCCGCCAAAATCCGCGCCAATTCCAGGGTAGATAGATCATCAACAGTCTGAGATGAGGAAGAGACAGGGGATGGAATCATAATCAAAAGGTTTCGTAAAACCGTAAAATCGTCTATAACTATAGTTTAGACGCAGGAAATCCCATTGAGTCCATGTCCTTAGAAGAAAACCCGTACCCTAACGATGAATCGGCAGAATTTACCGAAGCAATTGAAGAAGTCGAAGCGGCGATCGCAACACTAAAAGACCGTTATCGACAGATCAACGAAGCAGAACAGCAAAAAAAAGACCTAGAGGCACAATTTAGCCAAATAGAACCCCAATGGCGGGAAAATCCCCTACCTGAACTAGAAAAGGAATTGTTACAAATTCGCGAACAGATTCAAGAATTAGAGGTAATTTTAGAAAGCAATTTACTTAAAGAAGGGGAATTAAAGCGCCTATTCTGGGAAGGAATCCGTCGCGGACTGCTGGGGGAAGTTTTTTGGCAAATTGTCCGCTTTGGTGGTATCGGAGTCTTACTGGGTTGGATTCTGCGATCCTGCAGCGGGTGATTAACTGCACAGGAGTGGGGTGTGTTGCCTTGAGAAGCTGATTAGGGTTCGGTTCCATCGAGACGGATTTGACAATTATTGGCATCGAGCGTACCTAGAGGATTGCCGTTATAAGTGCCTTGTTTAACTATTCCTAACAGAGAAGCGATAACTATACACTTTCTTTCTTGGTTGGGATAGGGCTCGTCGGCATTGGCGGCGGGATATAATACGATTATCGCTTGGTTTGCCCGCGGCTCAAAGGTTAACCCCGGCACATGACCCCGAAAGGAAAACTGTACCCCCGGACTGTCACCTTGGATGGGAAAATTCGTCACCATAAATACTTCCTGCGGCAGACTTAAGGAACCCCCATTAGTATTAGTCGCCACTAAACAACCCGGTTCATTGGCCTTTATTTGCTCGTAAACCGTGGGATTAGCACCAGTCCCTTCAGTAAAATTAATCGTGCAAATTCTCCCTAGACGGATGGCTTGTCTTTGGGCATCCCGTAGGGCTGATTGTATAGAATCGGTGGCTTCTTGGACTTTATTTCTATTTAACCAAGCTAATAAATTAGGTCCAGTTAAGGCGGCAAGAATTCCCGCAATTGCCAAAGCTACCAAAATTTCTAACAGGGTAAAACCCTGATTTTTATGGACAGTTGAACGACGCATCGGGAATCACCTCGACAGAACTTTCGGCAATAACATCTTCTTGGTTTTGGTAATCTTTAGCAGTTTTATCTGTTGCTTCGACTCGATAATCAATACGGAGACGATGGGGATTAGCCAATTGCTCAGCAATCTTAAAAGTTTGAAAGAGAGAATAGTCTTTACCGACAATTGGTTTTTCCGCTACTAATCGTTCCGCCGGTATAGGGGTGGTGGGGGGGGGAATAGCCGTTAGTTGTCTTCTTAAAGCTGTGGCATAACCCTGATTGATATTTGTACACACATCTGCGGTGATGTATTTGTTATCTAAAGTCGAAGCTAAAAATTTGACATCCTCGAAATCTTCTTGTATCCAAAAGTTAGCTTGAGCTTGTCTTTCTGCCCGAACTTTATATAAGGCATTCACTGCCATTAACTGTAAGGTTCCTGTTAAGAAAGCGGTAATAGTTAAAATGGCAATTATCACTTCTAACATCGAGAAACCTGACTCGGACGACGGTAGTTTTAACGGTATTCCCTTTTCTTTTGATTTCACTTTTCAACCCTCCCCGTTTTTCCTGAACACTACTGGCTTTTTTTAGCTATCAACTACAGAGTACCCAGTTGACATCCTCACCGCCGTAAACGGACGGTGATTCCCAAACCTCACGATTTAGGTTTCTGCTTCTTTCCCGAAGGATTTTTCGCACCTGCCTTAACAGATTTACTCTGTTCTGGTCTTATGGTCGCTCGACAGACTGACACCGCAAGCCCTGCGGCCAAAATATTTTTACTAGCGTTAATATCTCGGTCATGGTGAGTCCCACAGTCTGGACAGTCCCATTTTTGTCTTTAAATTTCAAGGCTGATTTGGTAAGTTCGGCACTTCCTCCCTGATGTTTTTTCTTAAAGTTAGGATACTTAGTACGACCAGCAAAGAAGTTAGTAAAAGCTGTTTGTAGGTGTCTTAACCCTTGTTGTAAAGGTACACAGCTAACTTCATTGAGAAAGTTTAATT
>NZ_JADBVE010000016.1:0-6618 GCF_020245285.1 Microcystis sp. M31BS1 | reverse complement strand
TAAATTGACGGCCACAGGTTACACAAATATGATTTTGTTTACCTTGTTTATTGATGCCATTTTTACGGATATGGGTAGATTTACATTCAGGGCATTGCATTTTGATTTCCTCCATTCATATCTCTATTATGCAACGCCCTTAACTCTTCCGATCTGATGATCCAAGGTCTCTCGGACGAAGTTGGTAGAATAATAAAAAAGTTAAAAGATGCGTTTTTAAGTTCTTGACTCTTAGCATCTTTCGTCCGTACCGTAAAAAACTCCCGATAAGTGAACTCAGGATGGACTGTGCATCCTTCATCTAGTGACGTAAGCATAACAATAGCTGTCGGAACTTCTTGAAAACTTTCAAATGGTACTTTAAAACTTATTTTGAAAATACCGGTGCTGATGAGTATCACGGAGCTAATCTCGTCTGCGTCAACCCAACCAACATTTCTATTTTCGAGGACAGTGACTCTGCCACACAATATTCGATGAATCGATGTGCTATCACGACCCACTGCCAACCCACCAGAGATGACAACAGGCTTACCATGAGGCATTGCCACTCGTTGTTCACCTTTTACCATGAGGCTCAGGTTTTGAGAGTCCTCTAAATGTAGCCCCGTGTCATTATCACCAATTGCTAGATGGATTTTAGGAGTTGTAGTACCGATGCCGACCTTACCACTAATAACCGCATTCCCACCATTCACATGAAGTTTAGCTTGGGGATTATTAATACCGATACCAACCTGTCCCCCACTATACAAAAGTGGCGTTTTTTCGATAGGTATAACTAGCCGCCCATCGGGATAGCTACCAATGTTTTGATAGTCAATATATATACAGGCTAGTCCAGAAACACCGCTTGTTACTAAATCGCTAATTGTTAGCTCGATTCCCTGTCCTGCTGTTAATTGCTTCAGGGATGCCTGGGGTGTAAAACTCCACTGAGTGGAATTTGTCGTATGTTCTGGTGCCCAATCCTCGGGATCTTTTACGTTGATTTGAACGGCGTTTAACTGGCTAGTTGTTGCCACCAGTGCGTCTTGATGCTCCCCTTGCTCAAAGCTGACAATAAACTTTGAACTTTGG
Source organism: Microcystis sp. M31BS1 (assembly GCF_020245285.1). Taxonomy (NCBI): domain Bacteria; kingdom Bacillati; phylum Cyanobacteriota; class Cyanophyceae; order Chroococcales; family Microcystaceae; genus Microcystis; species Microcystis sp. M31BS1. Next base: position 5,538 of record NZ_JADBVE010000016.1, on the reverse strand, counting down.
TCTAATGAGAGAATCTTTCTTTCATTATTAGACAAGGGGGAATTGATCACTTTTAATCTTAGAGTGTTTTTGGTAGTTCCATCGTTGAGAATCTTATTAGAACCTAAGACCCGAAATTGTAAAGGAATTTGCGTCTTACTGAGATGATTGATCACAGAAATTGTGATTCTGGAGGTTATTTCATCCTCAATATCTTCCTGGTCTTCTCCCTTCCAAACTAGATCCTTTCCACCATATAACACTTCAACATTGCTGGTTTTAACAGTGCGAGTATTAGCTGTCAGGTTCAAAAAACATATCGTAATACCCTCATGCGGCGGCAAGGATAGTTCTTGTTTGTGAAGAAAATATACCGCAAAAAAGTTTGGTTCATCGTCATAATTGACTTGCCACTGTCCACTGTCTGAATCTGGGTCTATCTCTATCTCATGAGGGTTAAGCCCTAAATCTTTTTCAAAATGGAGGTGAAAATGGCAGTTTGTCGCACTAGCTGTTTCATCCCCCACTGATCCTGTAGGGGGATTCTCGGAGCCTTTGGGGTCTTTAAATGTAACTACCTTGCCGCTGTCATTAAACACCTTTAAATATAACTTTAAGGGATCATGACTATCTTTTAAATAGATGGTGTTAATAATTTCAGGGTTGTTTTCGTCTCCGTAATAAAACTGAAATTTCAAAGGCTCTTGGCTTAAAAGTCCGGCCAAACCAATGGCTTTGCGTTTGATGGCTCCTTCGGCTTGACGAATTTTTTCGGGAACTCTGTTAAGCATGATCATTACTCCTGGGAAAAAAAAGAAATTGATGTATGTGGTTGAGCTTTATTCGCTGACGGTTTGGACTTCTTGAGTCCATGAATCGGTTGATTCAGGTTGCTCTAATTGGGATTCTCCTTGTCTCTGGATTTTGCCAATCAGTTGATAGACTTGGCGGTAAGGCATGGTACCCAAAGCTTCTAAAACTTGGTTGACTTCCCCCAAAGTTAATTCGAGGGAAATTTGTTTGTTTTCATTCATTAGTTTCTGTTTTTCTGGTTAATTTTAGCCAGCCATCATAGATTTTTTGTGGACTGGAGTAAACGGACTGAGAATCAAAGGGAACTAGGGGACGATTTGACCAGACAGTACCATCTTTTCCTAACCAAGACCATTCATAATTGGCTACTTCGGGAAGGGAAAGCTTGATCTGATCAAGATCATTGATTGGGTTAAGATCACTCAGAAGTGGTGCCGCTAAAAAGGTAACTTCCATCGCTTGTAAAGCAGGTACATACTGTTCCGGCGGAATAGAAATACTCTTAGCAGGAAGTAGGCCACAAGTCGCGTTAACTTGTCCACGAGGGTCGATTAACATCACTAGAGTTTGGGCTGTATTTTCCTCTAAGGTTTGCTCCAGATTCAAGGGAGTGTCAGGGGTGAGATCTTCTTCATTCTCAAACAGGGTTTTGATCTTTTCGTGGGGAACATAGCAACTTTGGGGAGCATAAAAAACGCTGTCTTTGTAAGTACCATCATCGGCTTTTTCTACCCAGTAGCCCACCAAACTATCATTAAACTGCCGATATTCACCAATACGGATGGGGAATTTGACCTTTTCAAAAGCTTGTGTGGTTCGGAATTTATTGTAGAAAAGATCGTTAGAGAAGGATATCCTGTTCTGGCTAACGGCGGGTATGCCTTGGATATCTAAATTGATGCGGGCTCGTACTAGAGCTAAAGGTCGCGACACTAGCAAGGAGATGGCTTTATGTTGAGCAAATCCTTCGGGGTCAATGGTTTCTAAGGCTGCATTGACAGTGGTGAGGAAATCGGACATAAATGCCGGCCCCTGGTTAATCAGATACCGGACCATTTGCTTGAGATAAGGGTTAGTCCGAGCAATAATGTCCTTAATTTCCTGCTCACTGTAATCATGTCCCGGAACAGAGCGCAATGTAGCGGTGCGGTCAATCATGACTAGAGCCTTGCCCTCATCATCATAAATAGTCAGGCTGTTATCTAAGTTGTTGGGCAAAACCCAGCCACAGATTGGTTTGGTGGCGAGGGTATCATTCATTTCCTGATCTGGTTTACTGCTTTTACTGCGGCGAGTCCGCTGTGGTTGAGTGGCCGATAGCCAGCGAAAATTCAAGCGGGCGGGTTGGGCTAAACGGGGTGGCAGGTAGATGGGATGGGTTGATAATACATTAGCAAAAGCTGATGGCAGTGTTAGGGGTTGGCTAGTGACAATCTCACGGCTATTGTTAGTGTCAAGCACGACATTAACCTGTCCAAAGGTATCCACAAGTCGCAAATCAGTAATTTTTAATCCTCCTAGACGAATGGGACTAAAGTCGAATCCAATTAAAGGCGATCGCAAAAGACTGTCCGGTACGAGAAGAGAGCTAAGTGTTAAAGTGTTCTGCACGTTTTCCTGGAAGTCTTTTACTCCTTTAGTTGTTGTAGTTGTTGGAACTCGTTTAGTTGTTGGAAGTAGATTATCCTTGACAGCTAACTGAATTGTCCGATTATAGGTGAGTAGCGCATCACTAAAGCCGCCGAGACTCTGGGCGAGACAGCCGTTAAGAGATTGCAGTTGTTGATAGGCCCGCAGCGCCGTAAAAAAAGGATCACTAGCTGTGGGGTTTTTCCGGTCATACCACCCCTTGACAGCTTTAAAATTCTTGACCAGGTAGTCCTCGGTTTGGTCGTCTGGGGATATTTTTTGTTCTTGGTAATAGTCGGGCAATAAATACTTAGTCAAGTAATCTATAAGATTGTCCTTGAGCAACATACTAGCCGAGGAAGAGAGAAAACTAGCTCCCCTGTAAAGGTCGGGATAATTAGCAAAATGATTCGCACTTGCATCCGTCGGGGTGATTTCAAGTCCATCGACCCGCAATTGATATTTATCTTTGAAGATGTTAGTGTCGTAGTTTACACTTGGGGTGTATTTATCGTCGTCGTTCTTGGTTTGTTGACTCTTGTGTTCTAGTCCTTTCAATTGCACTTGCCATTCCAACAGGAAGGGGTTCCAAGGCTGATTTGCCCATTGACGGAAGCCAATTTTTTCTGTGGGGTTGTTGCCAAACTCCCTGAGAAATTGGACAAAAATATCTAAGGTGTTGTCAGATAAGCTCTGCAAGTCAATGGACTCAGTTAATAATTGACATTGCAGCAAACCATCTGTCCTCAAACGCTCGTCGTCACGGTTGCGAGTCGGTTTAGCGACTTCCCCAGTCATTAAAACTACGGGATCATTTGGCTGCCAATAGCGAGGCCCTGGAACTATTTTGATGGTGTAAGATGGTCGTAACAAACCGATTTTGTCTTGGTAATCCCGGTCAATTGCGGTCGGAGATAGGGGTTTTTTGTGGAAGCTAACGCTGGCGATGCGTCCCCGTAAACGATGGCTACCGGAAGAGTTAGACATTAAATAGACGGTGCCACTAAAGGGGTTATTAGCCTCTAAGTGGAGGAAAACCCACCGACTCTTAGGAATTGCTGTCCAGTTAATCGGTCCGTTTACCTGTTGTCCGTTAATGTAAATTTTGTCAAAAGTGCTGCTAATTCCATTAGTAGAATTAACATGAAGGCTGGTGCTTTCTACCTCTAAAAGGGAACCCTGAACTCCCTCTGGTATGTTTACCCACATCGAGAGGGACTGGATATTTCCTAAATTAGAGATTTTATAATTCTGATTGCCCTCGAAAGATAAACACTTCATGGCAATATCGTCATCCACTAAGGTAGAATCGCCAGTGACTTGGACTGATTTTTTGGGAGCAATTAAACGGGATTCTTTGTTAAACTGCTGCACTTCAGCAATTAGTGTGTTAATCGACTGCGCCAGTTGGCTTGCTTTTGAATCGCTGTCAAAGTCAAAATTTGAATTACTGTCAAAAGGTCTGTTAATCGACCCGGCAAGTCCGCTCGCTTTTGAATTCTTAGGAGCAGCAGCGCTGATAATTTGACCTTCTGTATTTTTCTGTAAGTTCAAGACCCCAGCAGCTTTGATGGCATTCTCTAAGGCTTTTACCCCATATTGATTGTTCTCCGCAGTGTCCTTAAGGAACGTTTGAACTAGATTACTGTCGCTTCTTCCTTCGATAGCATTAGATCCTGTTCCCAGTGTCCGTATATTGGTTCTGTCCAGGAATCCTGTTGTCTCAACATAAGTGGCCAGCATATACTTATACCAATCAGCATAGACTTGTTCTCGAATTGAGCCAACTTTTGCTAATTGTTGGTCGTATTCACGCTGTGCTTCGTTAACTTTACTGATGCGATCACTGATGTTGGCGGATAATGTCACCTGCATTATTCCCTCGCCTTGCACGGCATTTGCTGGGTTGGCACTTCCCGACTGGGAAATTTTGGGATCAGATTCCGGCACTACCTGCCATGATATCTCTTTACATTGGCCAGTAAAGCTGTCCTCGTGTAGTCCTTGTCGAAACTTTGGTCCAAAGTCGAGATTTTGCTGTACTAAACGCCCACTCATTTGTATGGCTTCTAGCTGCTCCTCAATCGTTTTGCGATTTTCTGTATTTGTTGTGTCCAGTTGACTAGCTACATAAGCTGCTATGGCTTCTTCTTGGTTGTTTCCTACGGCGATCGTTCCTTGGAATTTAATCGCTTGTGGGTTAGTTACAGAAGCACCAGGCGCAAAACTTAGGGAAGCATGACAGAGAAGACGATCGGGGAAACTTTGGTTATCGCCTATTTCTACTGTCCAGCCAGCTTTACTTTGCAAAGTGTCTAAAAGGCTTAAAGGATCTCTGTCTGGGTACTGTTCTTTGATAAATTTGTCAAGATAATCATTTTCGCCGTCGCTATACCAGCCAATGACATCATATCGTAGGTCTTTGGGCGGGGTTGTGTTGGTGGTGAAGTCCTCATCATGAAAACCGAACACACTACGACAGTTAGGATAAAAACCAGCAAAGGCAATTTTTTCGTTGTCTAAGCCATCAACTGTGGCGAAGGGTCCAATAGCGGACAATTCCTGAATATATTGGGCATTTGCCGTACCTGAGCGCCATGCTCCCAATTCTAATTTACGCCCCAGAAAACGATAGGGTTGATACTCATTGGTGACCGGATCATGGAGGATATTAATTGTATCTTCTGGTGTAGCACCTTCAGGATACAGATAATCACTTTCTACAACCCATTTTTTTTCTGCTATATTGCTCCCACGTCGTATAATTAGCCAGCGATTAGGTACAAGGGGAAAGGTGATGCCTTGTTCTCCATCTCTCGCTATACCGTTAGTCAGCGCATCCGGCAAAGACCAGTGTAGGTGAATGCCTGCTTTTAAGGTCAATTGGGGTTGTGTAAAGGGAACCGTTAATACGGTTTCGCTAATATAAGCCCTACCGCGATTTACTAATTGGCTATTTTTATAGTAGGGGAGCTTACTATACTTTAGACGTTCATAATCTGAGATTTATTAAACTTCTGAAATCGTAGAGTCAGCAAGGAATCCAGTTCTTTTTTATGTTTCAGATGGGCATCATTCAGACATTCATAAATAGCTGAAGAAAAGTCAGAAAAGTTC
>NZ_JADBVE010000159.1:0-19449 GCF_020245285.1 Microcystis sp. M31BS1 | reverse complement strand
CATATGTTCTTGTCGGATAAGTGCAAGGGTATTTTAGCAATTTTAGCCGTTTTCTGTCCCTTTTTCTTGACTTTTTGGGAATTTAATATGGCTGTAATCCTTATATCATAAGTATTTCACAGTTATTCAGCAAACCCTATTTAAATAAGAGAATTTTATCTGATTTTTTTCAAAATGAGAATTGCTGCTCTTATGGAGTAAGCCTTCAAGCTATCGCTAACTAACAGAAACCCGGAATTTGAGTTTTTATTAGAAAAAAAGTTAGCGTTCCCTTGTCAAGCAAGGGTTTCAGAACCTAGATTCGGTTAGGGATTTCCGAAAGTCCCTCCAAGAGCATTATACTAAATCCGTTGAGTAACGCACAGAAAACGGGTTTCTCGGAGAAACCCGTTTTCTACTCATGCACTCATGCAAAACGGAGAATAAATAATCAGTTTTTAATAACTGGATTTAGTATTATTTGTCCGTTTTCATAGATAGCTTCGTATTGCATGGGTTGAGTGGCTGTTCATCATTAGCTTAACTACCTACTTTGGCTCGACTTTGAGAACTTTTTCTGTTACCAAACGAACCTCAACCGCTGTAAAGGGTTCAACTGCAACAGTCACCATGTAGCTGATACCCGCTTTCATGCGCCCGTCAAGAGCCCCCCAAAAATCCCAAGCATTCGGGGTGCGTTCAGGTTGAGAAACCCAGGCGCGGAGAGGTAGAGATTGATTGGCTATTTGCCCCTTGAGGACTTCCGTTGGCAAAATTGGATAGCTCAATAAGGTCTGCAAAATACTGCCTAACAGTCGATGTTCGTCGGCGACATCGGTTGTCCAAACGGTGATTAGATAGGATAAATCAATACGAGTGGGGGCAATTTTTTCGGTTCCTGTTCCTGTGGTTCCGTTGCGGGAGAGATAGCGCTCATTGCTGCGTAACTCGTGATTCTCGCGGATGTCGTAGAGAAAACAATTAATTGTAGGCTTATTCGGCTTGGGATTCCAGTCGTCTTTGTTCGGCACTTCAAACTTAATATCGATCGCGTTAGGATCGAGAGGCACTTTTTGCACCAGCAATTCTTTAAGCGTATCGTCGAGATCGTGGATCATTGAATTTCACCTCCTGGAAGTTCCATTTCTGCTGCACTCAAGTTGTGGGGCCAGTTTGGCTCGTTCAGCTTGGGATTGACAATTTTATTTTCAAAGTCGAGCCAGATGCGCCTGTCGTTGCGGCAATCGTAGGCTCGGCAAGGGATGGGGCGCTGGGAATGCACCGTACAGCCTAAACCTTGGCGATCAAAGTGGTGGCAATAGCCGTCCGCACCTTTGGCAATAACATAAGGTTGGCTCAACTCCCAGCGGATGACTCCTTCTTCGATGTCTTGGCGCGACAGGGGAAAAACCATTTTGCAGCAGGCAGCCTGGCACAAATGTACCCGATTTTCGCAGTCAATGGCGACGGGTTGGGAAAAGGTATATTTATCTTGTTCTGGTTCCTGCAAGGAAACGCCCGGATCTTGCTGCAGGAAACGTTTGAGCAGTCGTTGGGCTACCTGCTTTTTCCTTGTGTCAATTTCGTCAAGATCGAGTAAGCCTTTTTCTGTCAGCAGTTCGATGAGCGCATAGACGAAGGAGGCGGCTTCCAGGGTGCGCCCTGCCGTGGCATTTGTGCGTGCATGGAGATAAGTTAGGCCCTTTGCCACCTCATGGTGTCGGGCAAGGTCATCAGGCATGGCTGGATTAATCCCGGTTTGGCTTTCTTGATCCATGATACTTGGCAGAACAATGGGCAAACCAACTTACTTTTGTTTAAATGGCAAAAACTCCTCCTCCCCAATCAGTCTTCCCATCTTCTGAAACTCCCGCTTGGTTGCTTGCAGCAGATGTTTCATCGTCACACACTGGCTCTTTTCTGCGGCGAGGAAGGCAGCCGCCAGGGCGATGTTGCGAATATTACCTCCTGCCAGCTTGAATTGCCGCGCCATGCCTTCGAGATCCACATCGGCTGCCAGGGGTGTCTGTTTGGGCCAGATGCGCCGCCAGATTTGCAGGCGGTAGTCCGCTTCAGGAAAGGGAAACTCGACAATGAAACGGATGCGCCGAGTGAAGGCTTCATCTAGATTCTGCCGCAAATTGGTGGTTAGGAGCGTCACCCCTTCGTATTCCTCCATTTTCTGCAACAGATAGGCAATTTCAAGATTAGCGTAGCGATCGTGGGCATCCTTAACCTCGGAGCGCTTGCCAAAGAGAGCATCTGCTTCGTCAAATAAAAGGATGGCATTGGCACTCTGGGCGGCGGTAAAGATCCGCTCCAGGTTCTTTTCCGTCTCGCCAATGTACTTGCTGACTACTTGGGAGAGGTCGATCTGATAGAGGTCGAGGTGCAACTCCTGGGCGATGACCGCCGCCGCCATTGTCTTACCCGTACCAGGTGAGCCAGAGAAGAGGGCATTTAGCCCTTTACCGAGGGAGAGTTTCTGCTCGAAGCCCCACTGACCGCAGACGAGGTGATGGTATTTGACCTGATTGCAAATTTCTTGGAGTTGAGTCAGTCCCTCGGGCGGGAGGATCAGATCGGCCCAGGTGGAGTGAGGGGAAATTTTGCGGGCGAGGGAAGTCAGGGCTTGACCTGAGTGGGCGCGAGCAGCAGCAAATAGGTCTTCTAAGCTTAAGGAATGAGGGGGTTCCTGGGATGCCTGGGCCGCCTGCCAGCGAGCCTGGTGCTGGGCTGAGGCGACTGCATCGCCAATTTGTTCAGGAGTCAGGCGGAAACGGTCAGCGAGGGTATCTAACTCCTGGGCCGGTCGGCTAATGCCAGATTGGGAGAGATAGGCTTGCCAGTTGTCCCGACGTTGGGCAAAGTCGGGTAGGGGAAAGGAGACGGGAAGAATCGTGCGGGTGGAGCCGGGGATGTCTGACAAGTTTGGCCCTGCTCCTCCGAAGATGGCGATGCTGGGAAATTGGGCGATCGCCTGCAATAGGCGCTGATAGTTGCTTATCTGCTCTTGGGAACCCAGTGCGTCGATTCCCTCAAGATACAGCACCCCATCTTGAAACTGGGCTTCTCGCAAGAGCAGGGGCAAGATTGACTCTAGCTCGGTTTTCGCGGCGATCGCTGTGGCGATGTCTGCTACTAACAGCCTCATGTCCAACTTGAGAGCGATCGCTTCTGCTGCTTGGCGCTTTCCCACTCCCTGGGGACCGTGAAAGTGAAGGTGTAAAGGCTGATTGGCTTCCCTCGCCTGGAGTGCTAAGGCGAGCAAAGCTTGCTGGATTTTGGCATCTAACGACAGTGACTCTGATTCTGGAATCGGCTTAACTATCTGGCAGAATGTGGCCAATCGGGAGTCGAGTCCCTCCTGTCCCAACAGGTAACGGATTAGCTGCTCATCAGGCTTGAGGTAACAAGCAAGTAGGGGAGGCTGCACCTGATGGGGATCCGCCAACAGATGTAACAGTCGATGGCGGATTAGGGGCGCGTCTGGGGCAACCCGATACCTTTGCCACAGCTTGCTTGGGGCTGAAGAACACAGCAGGTTGAGGGCGAGATCTACTGTGGGTCGCCTGCGAGTTACGTCGTCCTGGAGGTAGGCGTAAAGCCTTTCGTAGCGCAGGTCGAGTTCGGGAGCGAGGGCAATTACCACTAGCGCTAGGTCGAAGACGGACAGGTCAAAGGTTTGCTTGAGCCAGGCTAGGCGGGATGCTTTGTCGGCTAACTCAGAAAAGGATGGCTCCCAAGCTTCTCCTCTGAGTTTCAGGACAGGATCTCCTGGCTGGCGCACTAACAATTTCTCGACATCTTCCTGAGTGAGATAAAGACCTTGATAGGCTTCAGTTGTTGGGTCTTTGGCATAGATTGCTTGAGCGGCAACCACTGCTTTTTCTAGCAGTTTGTCTAACCACTGTAAAGCTGGTAATAGATTTTCCAACCAGGCTTTATTAGCCTCGATAACCATAATAAACACCACAGAGACACAGAGGACACAGAGTTTTTTTAAATGTTAAATACTTCAGTTAGTTTGAGAGAGAGATTCTACTATTTCAACAACGTCAAGATTTTCTTCTTCCTCAGTTTTAGCGAGTAACTCTTCTAATACTTGAATAGCGCCACTGATACGAAGCATGGTAGTCCTTAGATTCGACCCTTGTGTTTCTAAATCAGCTAACATTTTTTGACCAGATTCATATTCTGCTTTGAGTTGTTCGAGGCGTTCTTTGATTTGTTTTTTCATAGGAATAATGCGTTGGAAAAATTTGCTTCTAACCTAGGTCATAACATAAAAGCTGATTTTGCAATGGTTTGGCAGATTAATTATCGCCGATTTCATAAATTATCTACTCTCCTGGCTCTTCATTGAAGATAGCATGGTATAAAATGCCTAAAATTTTGTTGATGTCTTTAATGTAATACTCACTCAAATCAATCTGAACGGTTTTACCTACAAGTTTTAAAAATCTCCAGATAGTTCCAATTGTCACGACTCCGTAAATGACAGAAATTTCATTACCTTCCTGTTGGTTGAAGATTTGAGCGGCGATTGCTTCAGCAATACACTGACCAAATCCTGAGTTTAAGTTTTCATTTTTCGCCTCAACAATTGTGATAATCGGCTGACGAATAAATAACTGTTCTGGATTTTTACTGATAATAAAGTCGCAAATACCGTTCAAGCCTTGGCTGAAATCGACAGTAAAGTCAACTCCAGAAAATAGACTAATTTGGTGTTTTAATTTTCTTCGCAACTCTAATAAGACAGGAGCAATAATCATTTCTGAACGAGCTTTTTCGGTGTTGATAGCTACTGCTAAATCGACTGTTTCCTGGAGGGTTGTCATTAAATATTCACTACCCTCTACTTCTGGAATGGAGGCGAATAATTCAGATTTTTCCCGAATAGTTAAACCAAAAAGTTTTACTAATTCATCTAACTTGAAATTGCCATAAGCCATTTACACTCACCGCCTTTTATTGTTCAAATAAAATTCTAATAAACACCACAGAGACACAGAGGACACAGAGTTTTTTTGTTGATTCAGTGATGGTAATAATCTATTCTTTCCATGTAATAATACCTCCGCATTAGAAAGTCCAGTGTACAAACTTCCCTGTTCGTAGTAACGACTTTAGTCGTCCCTGATTACAGAAGTGGTGCGTTACGGCGAATTATTAATTTTGGTTTTTTGACCAAATTGATAGCCGCCTAACGCACCCTACACTCTTTTCAATGCTTCCTGAACAAAACTTTCTTAAAAAAAAGAGTGGTATTTCAGGTTGGCAGTGTGTTACTTTTTTAACGCACTCTACAAGAGCAGCGATCACACTAATCATCTTTAAGATTTTTTCTCTAGGATTTCAACTTTTTCTGCTAATTCTAAGAGCCTCTTTTCTTGCTCTTTAATGACTTTAGTTAGCAATGCGACAATATGATCATTACTGATACTTTGCCTGTCACGAGATGCCACTAAATCTGGAACATCTTCTGCGATAAAGCCAAGATGTAAATTCTTATCTTTATCGTCTTTCAGATTGTATTTAACGGGATTTAGTTCAGCTAAGGCATCAACAGCTTCTTCAGGAGAAATTTTCAGAATATTCTCCTTTAACTTTCTTGAAGAAGACTTCAGAAATGAGGTAGCTTTGACATTGCCATTGACCTCTAATCTTTCGGAAGGACTGTCAGTTCCGACACCGACATTCCCACTGGGTTTAATTCTCATTACTTCTTGACCTTGAACGTCTCCTCCGTGTAGCACATTAACAAATCTTAAGTCATCTTGTAGATCATCACCCCAAGCAATCACCGCATCTTTTCGGTTAGGTCCTTGATCTTTTAAGCCAATAAATAAACTATCACTATCCCAAGTAATATTGATTCCTTTTTGCATCCAATCACGATCCAAGTTTCCTCCGCCAATCTCTAAGACATTTGTTACTGATAAATTACCAGTAACAGTCAAACTATTTTGAATTGTCAGAGGACCTGTCATCGTATCCCCGGCTTTGTTAACTGCCAGGTCGAGGTTTTTCACAACTCCCGTTAAGTTTGAGCCATCCCCGAGAAATGAGGTAGCTTTTACATTGCCATTGACCTCTAATCTTGCGGTAGGAGCGGCGGTGGTGGCAATGCCGACATTGCCAGTAACAGTTAAATCTGTGGTCTTAATTTTGCTATCGATTTGCAACTCTTTGGCTGCACTACAGCTAAGTACCGGCCATTGATTTTCGAGAAGATCGTCCTGAAAAAACGCAAGACTTTTGAGATTTTGGTCAGCCATCTTAATTGCCTCCTTAATTTAATAAGATTTTTGGATTGGCGGTTCTAAAGCTTTGATTTTTTCTGTTAATACAGATATGGTGATTTGTTGATCTTGCAAGACTTTAGTTAATACGCCAACGATGTCCATGACACTCACTCCTTTTCGGTCAGAGGTTGCCAAAAATTCCGGTACATCTTCAGCGATAAATCCGATGTTTTGACGTTGGTCACTATCAGTTTTGTAATTGAACTTAACGGGATTAAGTTCTGCTAAAGTTTGAACTGCTTCTTGGATGGAAAGCCGTTCAATATTTTCTTTTAATTCCTTGGAAGAACTGTTGGTGAATTTTCCGACGACACAAACGTCTTTAGCAATTAGGGAAAGTCTGCCATTGTCATCATTAATAATTCGGGCATTGTAATCTTCTGCCACTCCGGCAAAATGGAAGTCGATGTAGGGTCTGCCACTACCTGGTGTAGAGGGATCTCCACCAAGCTCAATACTACCTCCTTGATCGAGTTGCAATCTACTATTCCCCCATTTAATCTCTCCTTGTACTGATAAATTGCCCTCGATACTTTGCGTCCCAGTAAAGGTATTTTCCCCTCTTGTTGCTACTAAGTTAGGAATGCGGTCAACACTTAACGTTCCCGAAGTAATATTTTCAGCATCAATATTGCCTGAGATTGTGCCAGTAACGGTGAGATTATTTTGAATCGTCAGCGCCCCGGTCATCGTATCCCCGGCTTTTTTCACTGCCAGGTCGAGGTTTTTCACAACTCCTGTTAAGTTTGAGCCATCTCCGAGAAAGGTGAGTGCTTGTACGATGCCACTGGCTTGTAAATCTGTCGTTTTAATTTTGCTATCGACTTGTAACTCTTTGGCTGCACTACAGCTAAGTACAGGCCATTGATTTTCGAGAAGATCGTCCTGAAAAAACGCAAGACTTTTGAGATTTTGGTCAGCCATCTTAATTGCCTCCTGATTTTTAATTCATTAATTAACCATTCAATTTCTGCCACAAACTGGCACATCAATCAGGTAAAATCCAGAGCGAACTGTCTGCAATTTGATAACAATTGGGTTGCCTTGCTCATCTGTCTCCAATAGTCCTCCTGCTGTTTCCCCTTCGCCAACCGCTTGACTTTGAAGTCCCATTTTATATTTCTCCTTGAGCTTAGGTGGAGGATAACTGTCGTACAGTTTATTCATTTCTTTGGAGGATAGTTTTTGACAATTCTGGGTTTTTTCGATTTTCCCTAAATCAGCGTTGGCTGTCTCCACTCGAACAATTCCCTCGGTAGCCCCTTCTTTAATGATGACGAAAGCATAATTGAGACCCTGTAAAACTTTAGGGACAAGAATTTCGGCTTCGCCACCCGGTTTCGGTTCGACAGATAGGGGAACTTTAAAAAATGCGATCAACATAACTCCCTCCTTATTGAATATTTACAAATACAGCAATATAACCTGTTCCCTCTTTGAGAGATTCTAAGGCTTTGCCAATAATACTGCCAAGTTTGGGTTCGGTGGCTTTCTTGGCGTGTCCAGGATTATTAGATGAGGTGAGCAAATCACCCACTTCAATAGGGGCTTCGGTAGCATCGACCTTGCAGTGGGCGTAAGCACCAAGAGTTACTACCAGTAATTCGCCACCATTTTCTACGAACGTCGGATCATCAGGTTCAACTCTAGTATCAGGAGAATTTTGATCGGGTATGCTTTCGCGGTCAACAATCCCAATAACTCGGCTATCATTTTCTGTGTCTGCCAAGGTCACTTCAGGAACTGGGATTTTGTTGTTATCACCGTAAAAATGATGGATAGGTGTGCCTTTTAATGTCACTAAATCCCCCGTTCTCAATCGCTGTTCACTGGCGTTGACGAAGGCATCTACTACATAGCCAGTCTTTGGCCCGGTAAATTTGGCTCCACCATTAACGGTTAGTTGATCGGTGACAGTTAATGCACCACTGATGGTGCCTCCCGTAGTTGGCAAAGCACCCACCTGAGCCGCCGTTGTACTATGGGGATTATCGAGGCGATTAGCGTGAGTATTGAAAAGAGTCGTTACCTCGCTATCCCGGGCAATTGCTGGGTCAATTCTCGCCTCATTAATCACCCCTGTACTCGCATTAATCTGAGTAACAAGGCGGTTCGTTCCTCCCTGATTATCAATTAGGGCGGCGGTTGTTTGGTGGGGGTTATTGGTGTTACTGGTGTGGCTATCCAACTCAGTCCCATCAGCAGAAACATCCCGACCATCCACTGTCCCAGTCACTTCCAGATTACCAGTAACTCTCAGGTTACTTTGTAAATCGGCTCGTCCGGCGGCTCCTAAACGCATCCGGGACCATTGGGAGGGGTCAACATTAGTATCAGTTAAAGTGAGACTACGGGCTTCTAAATCGCCAGCAACAACCCCAGCAGCACGCCGCCGATTGACTCCCTCTCCTTCATCGGTGGCTGTAATTTTGCCCTCAGAGTTCACTGTCACCCGCCCCAAGATTAATTGCAGACTCAATTGATCAGCGGAAGGGGGATTTTCACTTATATTAATGGTGGGGATTTCTTGTACGCGGGTAAAGCCTTCTACTCCCGTTTCATTCGTCTTATCGACTTGCTTATACTCGTGGGCGATAGTAACATAGACCGTTTTATTAACAAAGCCAGATAAATCTTTATTAGCTTTCTCCACTAGCACAATCTCTCGTCCCTCACTGTCAATCGCCATGCCTTCAGCAATTTCTATCTGGGACGAACCAATAGTATATTGTAATTTTAAGCCATCGGCGATGCCCCAAGTGTGGAGATTCTCATTGTGTCGCCGTCTCATCTCTAGGTGATAGGTTTGTTCCTCAGTAAAATCGGGGGCTCGCAGGAATTGCCCGTTAAAGTAATTTAAGCGTTTGATTGGGTTAGCCATCTTTCGTCTCCTTGGGTAAGTTTAGATTGCAGTACAGATAGTGTTAGGTCGGTTATCTTCAAAGCGGATCTAAAAGAGTATCGATGCCTACAGTGGAATTAACATCAATCCGAAATACAGGCGTTACTACTGTAATCGGTTGGCGATAGTCAGTGTGAGCTGGTTTTTGTAAATCGACAATAGCGGTAACAATCTCTTGCTGTTGCTTGCGCCGTTCAGGATTGGCCGTTGGCAAAACAATTTGCACCCAAAAGAAGAAGGGAGCGCCACCATCAAGTATGGTATCTTTCCCAATGGTAGCATGGACACCTACCTGAAATGGCGCGTTCAGTTCATTGACCTGCACACCAACATCAGATGTCGTCTGTACCCCCGTTTGGGTATAAATAATTAAAGCTTCTTCTAAACCGCGTTTAGTGCCTCGCAGCCGATACAATTGAGTCGCCCTAGCAATTAACAGTCGTTTCTTATTTTCCTCCCAATCATCCCGCAGAGTCAAGGCTACCCAACTAGCCAGCCAAGGTAAGAAGTCGAAGTCTTTGTCCCTGGGGTCGCTGGGAGCGCGTTGAGAGGCACTCAAGTTGGCTCCAGCCTCAAAATACCGATACACTCCCGCTAACTGGGTTGTTCCGCTACTAGCTGGATTGAGTAGCTTGTCTAAATCGGTAATGTTTCCTCCCCCCAGAATTTCTTCTAGACCCGGTTGGGGGACTTCTAGGGATACTTCTCCTAAACCAAGGATAATTCTTTCAAAAGCCAGTAGGAAGCGACCGAGAAAATTCGGCTGGTTAGCTTCACTATCTTCTTGAAAAATAGCCGGTAGGTAATTTAGTAAACTACTTGCCTGTCCAGTTCTTTCATTGATTGTCATAAAATCCCCTCCAGAAAAAATTGTTTGATCACTTACTTGCTCAACCAGTAATAGCTGAATTCACCTCAACCAGCGATCGCAAATCAATCACTTCTCCTGCTTTGATTAACAGCCATCCCCCTGGTTCTTGGTTGCGGTCGCTGGATAATTGAATAGAAGTAACCTGAGCAATACCAGTAATAATTGTTGCCAAATTTAATTCAAGAGAATTTGTCTCAAGATACTGAGAATCTACTAAGTTCAGGCTGCTCAGCTTGATTGTTTGGGTGGCGGTAACTTCAATTTTCATGTTAGTTGCACCAGTCGGATTTAGAGCGCAAATTGTTGGATATAAAGGATGGAAAAAAGCTCGGGTTTGGCTTTTAATTTCTCGCTTCAGTAAGTCAGGATTTGCTCCAGAAGCAGCCCTAACTTTAATTGTTAACTGCACTACCAAAAAATTAGCACTAGGTGCGATCGCTATCTGGTCTAGTTTGAGGCGGTTTGCCGGCAGATAATGGTCATACAGTTCCAGTCCAATCGGTTCCCCCCGATCATTCCAGAGGGTTTCTGTTGCTAGGCAATGTTGATCTTCTGGCTGGCACTCGCTGACAAGTAGAACGTCTGTTAAATAATCAATTCCGTCAATTTTTTCTAGTAATTCATACACCTCCGAGACGTGAACATCTCGACTAAAAGGCCAGTTTTCCGGGTCAAGGAATTGCTGCATAGCTTTGACGATGCCGTTGCTGACTGTCTCAGTGAGTACATCAGAGCGACGAGCAACGAGAATTTCCACACTGATAGGAGTATAGGTCGGACCGACAACCGACAGGCGAGTAGTGAGGATAGACCGTTGCTGAAGATATCCCTGAAGTGCATCTCGTAGTAGAGTCGTTGGTTGGGGTCCTAATTGATTGGCACTGTCACTATCTTTATCAGGTAGAATCAGAACACTAACATAGTTAGGTTTACTTTGCTTCTTTTCTTCTTCCCTCCCTGCTCCTAAATAGCGTTGCGGAACACAGTAAGCGCGTTTAATTTTTTGGCTCACTTTTGAGGGTAAATTTTCTTCTTTTACCTCTAAATTAGTAGTATCCCACCATTCTTTGCAGCGGTCTTTAAGAGATTTTTCAAGTAATTTGTCCGCCTTTTCTTCTTGCTGCATCTGCACTAACCAGATGTTAAATTTTTCCTGACTTAGAATTTCGTAATCTTCAGCCGTTATTGCTCGATATTCATCCCGCAAATTTAAAACAGCATCCTGGATTTCTTGTGCTAAATCCTGATTTTGCTCGGCAACCCAATCAGGTCCATTAAGCAACCGCAAAAATGTTCGCAAGTTATCATCAGTTATTCGATTTTGCCGATACAGCAACATTTCCGTCAAGTAGGCCAACATTTCAATCAGGGTAATGCCTGGATCGGAGGGATTATAATTTGTCCATTCCGGGGCGTAGTTAGGAATCAGTCTGAGGGCTTCGGCAACAAGATCCTCATAAGTGCGGTCATCTAAGTTAGGCAATTCTAAAGGCATGGTAAATAATTCACAATTTAATTAATTTTCAATCTTCAAAAACTGCAAGCTTCCTCAAGATTCCTCAAAAAATAGGCTGATGGTGTGAGTACCAGAATAGACTAAGAAACGGCCGGTCTTTCTTATCGCCTCAACCTCCTGAGAAACCCTGCCATCATCGACCAGGAGGCGGCGAATATAACTGACCCCCGGGACGGCTTCTAATAGGGCATAAAAATCGGATTTGTAGGGTTCGCGTCCAAAATCCCAGCCATTGCCATCTAATCCGCCCGTCAGGGGGTGTAAAAATTGCTCTAGGGTTGCTTTAACTGCTTGTTCGACAGCACTGGCTCCTTCGAGTGAACTCAAAGCAATTTCGACATTAACGCTTACTGGGATATAAGGAGGCCCAACCACCAGAATCTCGACAGTTGGACAAGCACGCGCTCTGAGAAACTTTTCAACTCGGCTAATCAGTTCCAGACTTGGTAGAGGCTTGAGCGCCTCAGAGCGCGGTACGATGATGATGCTGGTTGTTCCCCGTCTAGGTGCTTGCTCAGGTGGATCTCCTAGCCAATGTAGAGGTAGGCATTTCGCCCTTGCCACCTCTGGGGAAGCCAGTTTTGCTAAGTCTTCGTAATCTTCTAGGGTGACGGCGCGATCGCGGTGACGGATAGTTTCAGGGAGGCGATCGCGCAGGGATTCCAGGGTCTCTGCTTCTGCTCCACCCACCGCCGCTTGTAAGTTGGTCACTTTCTCGATGTAGGGAACTGTGGTCTTCAGTTGCACAATACTATCAACAGGTTTATTCCCCGCTTTGCCACCGCCTGTCTGATACCGCGCTATCCTTAGATTACCAGTTCCCAGAGGCGGAATCAGCCCGTTGCGTCCGTTACCAAACCGAATTTTGCCCGTAAGCTGGTCGAGGACGTAGTGGCGATCGCGGGAACTTGAGCCATAAAAATCAGGAACTTGCTGCCATTGTACCCAGACTTCTCGAGAATTGGGAGTTGGGGTAATCGGGTTGCTATTTCCTGGCAGTTTTAGTCTCTCTAGCTCTAGTTCTGAAGGTTTTTCTGGTTCTCTGACCTCTAATTGTGGGTTTTGCAGGACGGGAAAGCGAGTCGTTTGGAAAATTTGATTTTCTGACCCGTTACTAGAACCTAAAATTTCCTTGACAATCGTGAGCGTTTGGCTGGCAAAAGTTGTATTGAGGGCAAGGTTGATGATTCTAGGTTCAATGAGATAGTCTCCTGTTTCCCACTGTACCCGTAACCAGTAACGTTCCGATAAGTCAAACTCGGCTTTAGTTTGACAGTCAGCCGGAACCAAGAATTTAATTAATCCTGAAAGGGTGAAATTTTCGCTGCCATCATCGACCGTAAGTTTGGACCAAGCTTGTCCATTCCAATATTGCCAAGATAACCGGACTGGCGACATTGGCGGTAGTTGGTCTGCCACAAAAGTTTCTAAAGTAGCAGTATAAATAGTAGCAAAAGTATCAGGACGGCTCAGGCGGAGGAAAGCAATATCTCGGTTTTCCTGATTGAGATCTTCGGGAATAGTAATCTGCACTTTTAAGGATTTTATTTCCCCAGGAGCAAGAGTAATTGAAGTCCCTTCCTCTGAGATTGTCGTCTCCCAATTATTGCCCCAAATTTCCACTCGCCAAGTGACTGATTGCTCCGTATCATTTGTTACCCATATAGGATGGGTGACTATTCCGGTTGTCGCAACTTGACGACTGTAGGGAGGAGAAAGAGGGATAAATTTTTCCCCATATTTCAAGTCTGCTAAGGAGACAAAAAGACTCAGAGGACGATTGGGAAATTTGGAGCGATTTTGCGGGAGGGTAAATCCTAGATATAACGAAGGATGAGATTCTGTGAGGGCTTCAAAAGGAATAAATGGTTGTTCTTTCTGTTGAATGTAGGTAAAGTTATTGTAGGTTTGACAAGCAGAAAGGGACTGAGTAGCATTATATGTATAACTTAGGGTTAGGGATTTGAGCAAAGGGGGAGAAAGGGTGTTAGAAATTAACCATACTCCTGTCCCCACTGGATGAGGCGATTGTAGGGCTTCTGTCAAGGTCAGGCTATTATTTGAGGTATTAACAACCCCGATAGTTCGGACCTCCTGAGTGTTAGTTCCCGTGGCAATTTGGATGCGATCGCCTGGCATAAACCCCCGGCTACTGTTGACGATAATTTGCTCGGTGTTTTCCCTAATTTCTTGTCTGAGGGTAGTAAAAGTAGGGGGTTGAGAGGAAGTACCCGTGCCATAGTTTCCCCGAACAATCCGCACGCGAATCCAATAATTATTCTTGCCATTAACTTCACCTAATCCTATCTGATTGGGCAAAGTAAAAGTGATTGAACCGCTTTGGCTGAATTTGGCAGTTGCTAGACTACTGGGAGTTACCAATAATGGCTGCCAAGCCTTACCATCCCAAGTATCGAAGGCTAATTCAACTTCATTTTCGCTGTTGACGGGGACAGTTTCATTGAGGGTGATGTTGACTGTTACCCTAGCTCCGGCTTTGGAAAAGACTTCCTGACTAGCTAGGTAGAGTGTGTCACTGAGGCGGGGGGTTTCGCCAAAGGGAGAGAAGTCTTTAGTTAGGTCGAGGGGTGAAGAATTAATAAAACCGAGATCGGGTAGTAAATTCGACTGATTGACCCTAACACTAGCAGTGATAGATTGAATACTTGGTAAGGGGTCAGATCCGGCGGTAAAAGGCTGATTGAGCGCAACTTTCAGCCAGGACGCTTCTACGCCATTGATGATTTGTTTAACGGGAACGGGAAAGTTAGGAATTGATACTTGCCAACTTTGGTTATTTTCTGAGATATTACTGACCAATTGACTGATTTGCCGCCAATCTTTACCATCCCAATAAGACCAAGTCAAGGGGAGTCCTGCTAACCTCTGAGCCTCCTCAGATTGAATTGTTAAGGTGACAGTTTTAGCAACTGGTAGGGTGAATAGGTCATCGCAAGCTAAGTACAGGCTGTGTTCGACTCCCGCATCGCCATGAAAGACAAAACCCGCAGTTGCAGTTTTGGTCGTCAGCCACCCAGTGCGATCGCTCCAGGTATCCTGCTGCGGCTCCCGCACAAATACGGAGGTGAGTTGAGCGGCGGTAACTACTAATTCCGCTTCTGTTTCAAAGATGACTGGGGCTTTTTCCCCTTCCGCTGGGGGAGCGGCTACCTGAGTTCCCACTGGAACCACTACATCCACTGTAGAGCCAGCCGCCAAAGAAAAGGTCAGGGGAGTGCGAGCGGCTTGAGGTGGGAGGCGGGAGGCTCCTAACAAGTCCAGGAATGCCAAGAAATTCTTGTCCGGGACTTGGTTCAAGCGCTCGATGATAATTTCGGCAAAGCGGGCAAAGGTGCCAATCAAGACGGCACTGATAGTCCCCTTTTTCGGCAGTCTCTTGCCTGTTACTGGATCTATTTCAGATTCCTGCCAAGTGGGTGCATATTCAAGCAGTAATTCCTGCAACTGCTGGGTAATCTCAGTTGCTGTGCGCTTGTCAATTTTCGGGGCTGATTTAACCATTGAATTATGAATTATGAATTAGGAATTACATTCTTTCTAAATAAAACGGATAGACGAGATTAAAAACGTTATTACTTGCTCGCACCTGATAGTCAATACTGATGAGCAGTTTTTCTCCGTCGCTGTCGGATTGGGAAATAACTTGAACGTCTAGTACATCAATGCGAGGCTCGAACAAGAGCAAAGCTTCTCGCACTTGTTGGGAAATTTTGCCAGCGGTGGCTGCCGTATTCATTTCAAAAACGAGGTCGTAAATCCCGCAGCCGAAATCAGGGCGCATCACGCGCTCGCCCTTAGCCGTTCCCAGAATGATCCAGATGGACTGACGGACGCTTTCTTCGTACTTTGCCCATTTGAGCGCCCCCGAATCCACCTGAATGGGGAATCCTACGCCAACACCTAAAAAAGATTTCTCCATCTCCATCCTCCCCTTAACCAATTAAGACAGTACCGACAGCAATAACCTGTCCTACGGGCAAATCGGCTGGATCATTGCACGTCTGGGCTGTATCGCTGTTACGCGCTGCCATCTTACCGTTGATCTTGACGGTTGGGCTACCGATTTTAATGGTGGCTTTGTTGGCGGGAGGGTTCTGGAATGCCGTACCAGGAGGGGTCGGGATATGGGGCGGAGTGTTGTCTGCCGTGCTGTCCACGGTGGCGGCTGCCATCCCCATAATCTTGACATCTGCACTGAGGTTGCCGTTGATGATGCCAATAAAGGGGTGGGGAAGGGGAGTCGGAACTGGTGGTCCCGGCGGTGCTGGCACCATGATAATGTGGGTGTCGGTGGCAATAATTTGGTCGCCTTGTTTAGCTGCGGGTTGTCCCATAATGGATTTTAGATTTTAGATTTTAGATTTAAAACTAATTGAGGTTGATAGTTGCGCCTTTAAGATTCATGGTGGCGCTGGCTTTGATATCCATGCCTGCACCAGCTTCTATTTTGCTGTCGGCGGAAGACTTAATTTCGATTTTTTGTGCGTCTAGTTTGATCGTACCTTTAGTAGCAGAAATGGTAATGTCTTTGTCAGCAGTAATAGTAATTGTGTTATTAGATGTATCGAAAATTAGACTGTTATTGCCACTTTTATCGATAATCTCAATAGTTTCTTTGCCATCTTCATCATTGAGACGAATGGCATGACCGCTGCGAGATTTGATCAGCCGCAGGTTATTTTTCCCGTCGCTATTATTAGCTGGAGGTGCATCTTTGCCATTCCAAAGAACCCCCAAAACGTAAGGAAAACGCGGGTTTCCCTGCTCGAAACCTACCAGAACTTCATCATCTACTTCTGGGAGAAAGTAGATCCCTCTTTCTTTGCCGGCCATTGGGGCAGCAATTCTCGCCCAGTTGCTTTCATCTTCATCTTTATCGCTAAGCCAGGGAAATTTCAACTTGACTCGACCTAAGTTATCCGGGTCTTTATTGTTGGTAACTATACCTACGACCACTCCGAAAATACGACCGGCGATCGCTTCCCTAGTTTCCGTATCTACTGTCACCTCAAAGAGATTCATATTGCATTCCTCCGAATTGTAAAATAGGTGAAGTAACCGCGAGGTCCGTAGCGATGGCTGGCCGCGGTGACGTAATACAGTCCACTAAATCGCTGACCAATCCCATCGATCTCAATGACTTTACCGGCCCGCACTTGGGTATTACCCCGACAAATGCCTTGACCAGTAATCAATCCCAGTACCTCCCGATTAAATTGAGCTTTAGCAAATTGATCAGCTTCAGCTTGACTGGCAACGGGGCGATCGCTAATGCCTCCTATCCCCTCACCGAAGGCACTCTCACTAAGCTTGGCACCACTCGACTGTCCCCCCATCGTCGAGACTTCATCCCCTGCCTTAGCCTGTCCAAGAACTTTTTGCTTGTCCTTGGCACTCCAGCCGCGCACTGACACCTGGTTCACCTGTCCGAGAGAGGAGAGGCGGGGATAAAATTCCAGCAGGTTATCTTCCAGAGTCAGGGTTAAGACGGCGCTACTGGCATTCCCTACCGGACGGAACAAGAGGGTTTTGTCCTCTACTACTACCTCATACTGGAGCTGCCGCGCTCGTGCTTGCAAGAATTCCAGATCGGTCTGGTTAGCCTGCATAATATAGTCATGGGTGACTTGGCTATCTTCGGCTTTGGCAGTAAGTCCTCCTTCACTGGCAATTTGAGCGGCGATGTCGCTGTCTTTTTTCTGGAGGAAAGTACGAGTCTTGCGTCCTCTTTGTAGTCGGTGGCGGCGATCGTAACCGCGTACGATAAAGCTAGGCAGGCGATTGATCGTAAATTCTGGTTCTAATCCGGTAATTTCTCCCTTAATTAAGGTGGCCACTTGGCCCCCATAACCCAGTTTAACCTCTACTTCGGTACCAAGAGCAAAAAGAGCGTCATCGAGTAAGGAAATCTGACTATTCTGAGTTTCAAGTCCAGTCAGTTCCACTGTGAACATACTGGGTAGAGTCAGGTCATCCTCAACGGTGATGCTAATAACCTGAATTTCTGTCTCAATTGGCAGTGGTGAACCGCCAATTTTCAGAGCAAAACTCGGTAACAGCAAATTTGGCGTACTCGTTGTCGGCATTATCGATAATTCTCCTGATTTTAGATTTTAGATTAGTTTTTTCCCCGTTTTCTGTTCGCTGCCATATAACTCTGTCACCTGCCCAATTCCCAATTCATAATTCATAATTCATAATTCATCAACGTAGTTTCGGAATAATTAGAGGATTGCTCACTTTTAAATGGCGCGGATCGTCTAGATTATTTGCTTGGGCGATAATGCGCCAGAGATTGGGATCTCCATATACTTCCGCCGCTAGGCTGCTTAAAGTGTCTCCTCGCTTGACTAGGCGTGTCGTTTGTTCGGGATCAGTTTGTTTGAGGTCTTTTTCTCGATCAATCCATTCAGTAAAAGTCACTGTCAGCCTAGCGCGTAGGGGTTTGCCATCACTTTTGAAGAGGGTAAAGTTCTGCACCAAGTTAGTCACCACTCCAATAAAGGGAAACTCAGGAGGATCAAGGGGGTTTCCCCAAGACACTGTGCAAATTGGCGGTTGATTGGTATCCCGTTCAATGCGCGTCAGCTTGACAATTTTATTGGTGAGTTGGCGCACGTCATCTACTGGCTTACCCTCAACGGGTTCGGTCACGTCAAAAAACAGTTCTAAAACAAGGGTACGACTTCCTCCTCCCCCAAACTGCAAAACTGGTGCATTCAAATTTCTCTGGACGGTAGATTGCTCTCCTTTGGTGGCTGTTGAAGTACTAGCAGATACTTGCGAACTCCAAGTGACTGGTTTGGTAATTGAATAGGCAGTCGGATTGAATTGCACCGTAATTTCTGGCAGCTTAGACGGTGGTAGAGGTTTAATCTTTAATTTGGTAGGCGTTTCTAGTACCATTGGCTCATTCCTCGACGTTCACGTTCAACGGTTAACTGGCGAAACAGCAGACGGCTGACTTGTTCGGCGATGTCTGCAACATTAACTACCGGAGTCTGGTTTGGTGTCTGAGTGATCGCTGGTATAGCAGGATTTGATGGCACAGCTTCCATCTCGGAAGTCGTATTTGACATCTGGCGCAGGCTATTGGGACGATTAGGATTGACTGGAATACTGACTGACGGCAAAGAGGAGTCAGTATAGCCGTTGTTGGCGGCGGAGAAAACTGTCCTCGCTGGTTCACTGGTAGTTTTACGCCAAACCAGATTGGTCGGGACTGGGAGGTTTCCTGGAACCTCTCTAGAGGGAATTTCTGGGACGACGGCGATCGAAGTTGTTGCTAATTCGGAGTTAACGGCGGCAATATCTCTATTTGCTTGATTTCCTGACTGTTTTTGTCCTCCGATCGCCTCTCTGTGTATTGTACCTGAACCTGTTGTTAGTCGGTTAGATTCTTTATCTAGCGATTGTAAGCTTTGCCGCAGCAACAAGGGGGTTGCTGTGCTTAAATTGCTTACTTGAGGTTGTCCTAATTCCACTGAGGTAACTTTTGTTTCTCCTTCTGTTGACGCAACTATTGCCTCTGATTGGTCTAAAGTAGCTGCTGATTCTGAGTTAGAAGTGGGATTATTTATTCTTTCAGTAATTGTTCTCAAAGGTAAAGTAGATTCTCCCGAAGTGGCTGTTAAAGAATCTATCTTTTTTTCCTCAGATGTTTCGTCTGGCTGCTGCCAGTTTTTTCTGAATACTAAAGGATTGGTTATTGCTTCGTTACTAACTAAAGACTGTCCTTGTTCAATAGCAGTAACTTTTGTCTCTGGTTTGAGAGATATTTCTGCTGATTCTGAGTTAGAAGTGGAAGTATTTATTCTTTCAGTAATTGTTCCCAAAGGTAAAGTAGATT
>NZ_JADBVE010000158.1:0-13866 GCF_020245285.1 Microcystis sp. M31BS1 | reverse complement strand
CTACATCATCCCTCGACAGTCGAGATTTACATTCCACAGCCACCAACTCGCTCCCATTCACCGCCACAATATCAATCTCCATTGCCGCCCCAGGACGCTTACTTTTCAAGCGACTCATCGTTTGGGTGACATCAATGCCCCATTTCTGAAATAAACCCACGACCGCAGGCTCTACCATTTCTTCAACGAATCTGCCCCAGCGTGTTGTTAGGTTATTAACCGCTTTGGTCGTTTCTTGTACCTGTTTTTTTAATTCTTCCATCGTGCGATTAGCTTCCTCTCTGCGGCGATCAGCTTCCTTTTGAAACTCGGCAAATTGGGACTCAGTTCTTTCAAATAACTTGTAAATATCGGCGATCGTTACAGCGTCTGACATAGGAAGATTCTTCAAGCTTGAGAAGTCTAGTCCCATTCTAACGACTTGGCCCAGAAAAAATCCCTAGCTTCTCATCCGTGTTTTTTCAATCAATTATTGACTATCAACTAATCAGCGATCGCAGTTCAAGGGGAAGGGGTCAAAGGTCAAAAGGCGATCGCGGTCAATGGATAATAGGCAATTGACAATGGATAATTATCAACTATAGCCCCTGCGGCCATGAACTACTATTTTGATCATCGGGAAGAAATCAACCTGGAAATCACCCAAGAATGGGATCAGGTACAAATTAGCATGACGCAAATAGCTAAATCACTTTTTACAGCAGGGTGAAAGAAGTGACTTTTCCCCCCTTCCCCCGAATGTACCCCGTAACTGATATAAGTAGAGATGTAGGTCTATAACCAAAATTGCCGCATCAGTTCGGTTAGGTGACTGTTTTTCGCTTGTCTAGGAGGGTAGATATGCTCAACGAATTAATTTATGAAGGATTAGGTTTAAGTGCTGTTTTCGGAGGACTATTCCTCTGGTCGCGCTCTGGTCTCGTCAGCAAAAATACTGCCCTTTTAGCCGCACAAGCGCAATTACAGCAAAGTAACTCAGATTTGTTGGCTCAAGTCAAGGGTTTAGATGTGGCGCAATCAGACTTAAAAGATGAAAATCAGCAGCTGCACGCCAAAATAATTCACATAGAACAACATTCCGCCCAATTACAGCACAAAGCTACGGATTTAGAAAATTCTCTCCAGTCCCTCCAGCAAGCTATCCAGATAGGTGAGGGTGAAATTGAACACCTGAAAACCACCGCTAAGGAAATAGAAGCGGAGAAAGCTGGTTTGATGGAGCAATTAGAGCGAGAAAAAGCCCAAATTATTAGCCTAGAAGCACAAATTCAAACTTTAGAGCAGCAAAAAGGTGAAATTAACCGTCAATTTGATTTGACTAAAAAACAGACCACCTCTCTCTATAGTCAAATTCAGACCCTAGAACAGGATAAAGCTCTCTTACAGCAAGAGCTAGAAAAAGCCGAGGAATTAAGGGCGAAAGTGGCCGATTTAGAGCATAAAAACCAAGAATTAAGCGATTTAGCCGCTAAAATTCCCATCTGGCAAGGTCAAATTCAAACCTTAGAACAGAATCTGGCTGACCAAACAGAACAGTATGAGCAAGGACAGCAAGAAATAGCCAGCTTACAGGGTCAAATTAGCGGGTTAGAGCAGCAAAAAAAGTCTCTCAGCGAAGATTTAGCCGCAAGTCAAACTCGATCGCTCTCTTTAGGGCAAGAATGCGACAATTTAACTATAAAACTCCAAGAAACCGTCGCTCAAGTGACAGCCATAACCGCCGAAAAGGACAGTCTCGGCGCTCATCTCGAAGCAGCTAAACTGGAGTTACAAGCTTTAGCAGCCCGGAAAGGGGAATTATCGGCAGAATTAACCACTGCTGCCGAAAAAATTGCTGATTTAGAAGGGCAATTACAGGAATTAACCCAGTTACCCCAACAATTGGCTGATTCTCAGGCAAAAATTGCTGATTTAGAAGGGCAATTACAGGAATTAACCCAATTACCGCAACAATTGGCCGATTCTCAGGCAAAAATTGCTGATTTAGAAGGGCAATTACAGGAATTAACCCAGTTACCCCAACAGTTAGAAACCTATCGGGAAAATATTGCTAATTTAGAGATTCAACTACATCAATTAAGTGCTGAAAAAGACCAATTAGAAGCCACAACTTCCCGTCATATCGAGGAATTAAGCCAACAAAATCGCCAACTAACTCAAGATTTAGAAGTCCAAAAAACGGCGGCTAAAGCTTTAGACAAGGAAAAAATTAAGCTTGAGAGTGAGTTAACAACTAAGCAACAAGAAATCACCGCTTTAGAGGTTCAAATTCAAAACCTAGAACAAGAAAGAGACGATTTCTCTCGACAAACTGCCCCCATTACCACTAATGAACCAGAAGCAATTATTAGCGAGACTCCGGTAGTAGAAGAACCGGAAACTCCCCCGGTGATTGCCGAGGAAACTCCGGTAGTAGAAGAACCGGAAACTTCCCCAGTGGTTGCCAAGGCGACTCCTGTGGTGGCATCAGAAAAAATCCCGGTTGCGGATACAAGTTTAGAAGTGCAACCCGCAGCAAAGATAGTCCAGACGAGTCAAGAATCCGCCGAAAATCCCCTAAGGGGAAAAAGCCTAGTTATACTAGGAACCTTCAGCAAAATCAGTCGCGAGAAAGCGAAATCATTGATTATTAATGTCGGTGGTACTGTTACCGGTTCCCCCAGTGCGAACACCGATTATGTTCTCCTCGGTAAAGCTCCCGGTGAGAAACTCAAAAAGGCTCAAAAATTAGGCATTAAAACCCTTTCAGAAGCCCAATTTCTGCAAATGGTAGAATCCTAAAACAGTTATCAGTTATCAGTTATCAGTTATCAGTTATCAGGTTTCAGTTATCAGGTTTCAGTTCACTGTTTACTGTTTACTGAAAAAACTTCCCACTTCATAATTCCCACTTCATAATTTATAATTCATAATTCACAATTCATAATTTATAATTCCCTTGATTACCAAAATTATGAGTCAAAAAATTGCCTTTTTAGGATTAGGAGTAATGGGAGCGCCGATGACGACTAATCTTGTCCGTCAGGGTTTTGCTGTCAATGCTTGGAATCGTACCCCAGAGGCGCCGGGGATAACCATTGCCGGGGCATCGGGTGCGAACATTTGTTCTAGTATTGCCGCCGCCGTCAGGGATGCCGAGATTGTCTTTACCTGCGTCGGGGATGTGCCTGACGTGGAAGCGGTAATTTTGGGACCGGGGGGTGTCGTGGAATCGGCAGCGGTGGGAACTCTGGTGGTGGATATGAGTACCATTGGCTCTCAAGCCGCTAGGATGATTGGTAAAAAGCTAGAGGAAAATAATCTCCGTTTTCTCGATGCTCCCGTTTCTGGGGGCGATATTGGGGCGAAAAACGGCACTTTAACCATTATGGTGGGGGGGAAAGAAGCGGATTTTCAGACTTGTTTGCCCTGTTTTCAAGCCATGGGCAAAACTATTCGCTGGTGTGGCGAAATTGGCAACGGACAAGCGGTAAAACTCTGTAATCAAGTCTTGGGGGCGGTTCACATGGTGGCACTGTGTGAGGCTCTAAAAATGGCAAAAATTCAAGGATTAGACCCCAATTTAGTCATAGAAGTCTGTAAAACGGGGGCGGCAGGTTCTTGGGCGTTGGAAAATTTGGGACCAAAAATCCTCGCCCAAGATTTACAGCCGGCTTTTATGATTGAACATATTTTGAAAGATTTGCGATTAGTCAAAGAAACTGCCCAGACAGCCGGGGAAATTCTGCCCGGGACAGATTTAGCGGAAACTCTATTTAAAGTAGTAGCGGAATTGGACGAAGGCAAGGGCATTAAACAGGGAACCCAAGCGATGATTCGTGCCTACGATTAAGCATTTTGTTGGCGATAAATATCATCGGTACGGGCAGCCATGATGAAATCATTTTGATGTAATCCCCCCACGTCATGGGTCCACCAAGAAACGGTAACTTTACCCCATTCTGTCAATAAAGCTGGGTGATGGCCTTCTTTTTCCGCCGCTTCTCCCACGGCATTAGTAAAGGCAATTGCCCCTTGAAAATTGGCAAATTTATAGAGTTTTTGCAGACGGGGAATACCCTCGTATTCTAAGAGATTCCAATCGGGAATTTTAGCCTGTAAAGCGGTAATTTCCTCGGCAGTGATAGGAGAAGAACCCGATTGATAAGGTTGACATTTTTGTTGAGCAAGTTCGGTCATAGGGGTATCAATCCAGATTTTTTAAGTAAGTAGTTATAATTAAATTGAAGATAGATTTTGCCTCTGATCCCCCCTGCCCCCCTTGATAAGGGGGGTGCCGATAGGCGGGGGGATCCCCCCTGCCCCCCTTGATAAGCTATCCCTTATAGGGATCTTTCTTAACAATTTTTGCAGTAAGCACTCCAACCCTTATCCTGACTTGATTTCAGTTTTTTCTTTGTCAGTAAGGGTGTCAACAAGGAATATTACAAATTGTTAACCGAGTCTTGAAAGCCTTGTGCTACAAAGGTTTGAAATGTTAAGAAAGATCCGACTAATGGATAGCTTGATAAGGGGGGTATCTGACAACTTTTAACACCTACCTACTTACCTTTATTATAGAGGAAAATCCCCCAGAGAAATTTTTTATTCTTCCTCTGACTCTGGAGAACTCACCCAAGGGGTAGAAGATTCGGCAGCTTTCGGGAAAGAAAAAGATTTTTTCGGAGGAGAAGGCAATAATTCCAATTGTTGATTACCGGTTTTATAGCTAGTTTTATTTTTATGCTCTCCCCGTCGTCGTTGGGAGGTTTTTTCCTCTGTCGTATTTTCGGCTATCACTTCATACAAAATCGCCCGTTTATCCTCTTGTTGGCCTTTTCTTAAAACCCGTCCTAAACGCTGAATATATTCCCTCGTGGAACCGGTTCCCGATAAAATAATCGCGATGCGTGCTTCCGGCACATCAACCCCTTCATTAAGAACATGGGAAGTCACCAGAATTTTGTATTCTCCCTGACGAAAACGGGTCAGGATTTCATGGCGTTCTTTCACAGGAGTTTGATGGGTTATGGCAGGTATTAAAAAGCTCTCGGAAATGCCGTAAACTGTGGCATTATCGTTGGTAAAAATTAAAATTGGCTCCGGATAGTGTTCACAGATTAACTCGGCTAAAACCCGCAATTTTCCCTGGGTTCCGGAGGATATTTCCTTCGACTCCCGGTGCGCTAACATCGCCCGGCGCCCTTCGCTACTTCTGGCACTAATCATGACAAAATTTTGCCAACCATTTAAATCAGCCAAACTGAGATTATTTCTTCTTAAAAAATCATTGCGAATTTTAATTGCTTCTTGATATTTTTCCTGTTCTTTAGCAGATAGTTTCACTTTAATTTGAATTATTTCATGATTGGCTAGGGCTTTTCCTGACAAGTCTTGGGGACTTTTTTGATAAACAATTGCACCGATAAGATAATCTAAATCTTGATGACTACCATCACCGCGATCCGGTGTTGCTGTTAAACCTAAACGATAGGGTGCGATCGAATCTTCCGCTATTTTCCGAAAGAAATCCGATGGTAAATGATGACATTCATCAAAAATCAAAAAAGCGTAACGATTGCCAAGAGTTTCTGAATAAATTGCCGCACTTTGATAGGTGGCGATTAAAATAGCACTATTATCCTTAGAACCTCCCCCTAATAATCCCACCTCGGCATCGGGAAAAGCCGCCAACATCTGGGCATACCACTGGTGCATTAAATCAATAGTCGGCACGATAATTAAGGTACTGCGGGGAGTCGATTGTAGAGCTAATTGGGCAAGATAGGTTTTACCGGCAGCGGTGGGAAGGACGATAACACCCCTTCTCTGGGATTTTTTCCAAGCGATTAACGCTTCCGTTTGGTGGGGGTAGGGTTCCCGTTCAAAACTGGCAATTAATTCTAAATTGTTAAAAGCTTTTGCTTCATCTTGGAAGTTAATGCCCTCCTCCTGTAGAGTTTCCACGAGAGGACGATAATGAATGGCCAAAATGCGAAATCTTTCGATACGATCATCCCAAGTGGCAAAATCTAGCCATTTTTTCCCCTTTGGTGGTGGATGGAGAATTAAGGTTCCTCGCTCATATTTGAGGGTGGGTAAGCGCATTTTTCAGTTATCAGTTATCAGTTATCAGTTATCAGTTATCAGTAAACAGAACGTAGGTTGGGTTGAAGCATGAAACCCAACGCCCGCTCATGTTACGCTACCGCTAACCCATCCTACAAATAATTGTGCCTCCCTACTTATCAGTTATCAGTTATCAGTAAACAGTAAACAGTAAACAGTAAACAGTATAAGTGAACTGAAAACTTACATCTGATAACTGATAACTTATTCAAGGCTGACGGCGGCAAGATAGCTTATCGCTAGATCATATTGATCAGGTTAAAAAAATAGAGTGTGAATTAACACACTCTCAGCATATCGAAACAGCTAAAGTTTGGCAATAGATTAAATCTTTTCGGTTAGCTTAGTCAGAACGCGATTGGAACGTTCCACAAAAGCTTGCATTCCCTCGGCATCAAATCCTTTTTGAGCGATTAAAGCTAAATCATAAACGTGCTGACAGAGCATTTTCGCTAATTGCGCCGATGGAGATTCGCCGCTACCAGTAACAATACTTCCCTGACTAATCTGGACAATCTGTTGAATTAGGGGATGATTAGTATTAATCATCAGAATATGTTCTTCGGGGAAAGCCATAGCTTTTTGTTGCATCATTGCCGTCATTTCCTGTAAGCGTCGCATCGCTTCTGGAAGTAAGACAATTGCCGGGGGAGTAGCTTGGGGATCATCAGATTTCAAGGCTTCAGTTTTGATATTGATGCGAGAATTATCGAGAGCTTTGGCGAAGATTTCTTTGATTAATTCAGCCCGGGTTTTATTACTGGCGGGATCGATAATTTCACTAGCTTGATCCTGTTCGAGCAGCGTCGAGTCTAATTCAGAATCAACCCGGGTGAATTTCACATCGGAGTATTCTCTTTCTAGGAAAGGAATAAAGTAATTAGTGTCGATGAAAGAATCAAAGAAAAGGATTTCTAAACCTTGATTTTTGTAGAGTTCAACGTAGGTGGATTGGCTACGAGGATCGGTACAGTAAAAAACTCGATTTTCGTGGCGTTCTTTATGGCGTTCCAGGTAGGCTTTGAGAGTAGTATAACCTTCCTGTTCGATCGCTTCTAGGGGAGTTTTCGCCGTTGCTTCTTGCCATGCGTCACCTTCGGCGGTTTGCACTTCCACTTGTACGGCAGTTTCTGGGGGTTTGTAGGTAGTGCGATAGATTAAAATATCTTCTACCTGCTGCTTAAATTTATCCTCTTTTAAGGAACCAAATTTAATAAAAGTTCCCACATCTCCCCAACAACGAATATATTCTTTTGCGTCTTCATTGTAGAGAGATTTGAGGCGATCAGCAATTTTTTTGGCAATAAAATCGGCAATACGGCGAACGGTGCGATCTTTGGTTAAAGCACTTCGAGACACATTTAAAGGAATATCTGGACTATCGATGACTCCTCGCAAGGGTATCAGGAAATCGGGAATAATTTCCTCGCAATGATCGCTAACAAAAACCTGATTACAGAATAACTTTAATTGTCCTTTTGAGACATCCACATCCGGTCTGAGTTTGGGAAAATAAAGAATGCCATTGAGCAAGAAAGGATAATCGGTATTCAGATGTACCCAGAGTAAAGGTTCTTCTTGGAAAGGATAGAGATAACGATAGAATTCTAGGTAGTCTTCTTTCGTCAGATTTTGAGGAGATTCTTTCCATAAAGCCCGTTGTTGATTAATCACTTCCCCATCAATTTTAATGGGAACGGGCATAAAATCTGAGTAGGTTTTGACTAACTGGCGAATGCGGGCAGGTTCTAAATATTCCCCTTCCTCATCCATTAAAGTTAGGGTGATAGTGGTGCCGATTTGGCTGCGGGAAGAATCGGTTAATTCAAACTCGGGAGAACCATCACAAGACCAATGGACAGGGGTAGCACCTTCTTGATAGGAAAGAGTATCAATTTCTACCTTTTTAGCCACCATAAAAGCCGAATAAAAACCTAGGCCAAAATGACCGATTAAATCGTTGGCTGATTTTTGGTATTTATTGATAAATTCTTCCGCACTGGAAAAGGCAACTTGGTTAATATATTTCTTGATTTCTTCCCCTGTCATCCCGATACCATTATCGGTAATTGATAGGGTACGATTTTCTTTATCGATGGCGAGATTAATTTCTGGTTCGGGGACTTCTCCTCTCGCTTCTCCTGCTAAGGAAGCCATTTTTAATTTCGAGATGGCATCAACACTATTGGATATCAATTCCCGCAGAAAAATTTCATGGTCAGTGTAGAGGGATTTTTTGATAATAGGGAAGATATTCTCGGTATGAATCGTGATATTACCTTTTTCGAGTACCGTCATACGTTCAATCACTAAGGGCTTGACTATTCTAACTTTTTTATTTTGCTCGATAATGGCAGCACTGATCACAGAGCGATTGCCCAACTTCCTCTAGGGGGATAACCGTACCGATAAAGGGAGTTGACGGCAGCAGGGCGATTTCTGGAACTCGAGCGCAAAAATCGGGTTTATTGATGACTTTTTGACTTTTACAAGCGGTTGGTTGAGATTTGCCGATTGAGCCAGAATTGCAGTAGCTCTACTTTTCACTTTGCAGATATCCCTCAATCAAAATATCGGGATTGAGATAATTAACCGTGACATTTTCTAACTGTAAAGCTTGGCTCATTAACTGGAAACCTAAATCACCCACGGCAGTAGGTGCCTTGATTCCCCCGATGATTTTGGGCGCAATAAAAGCGATAATTTTTTGTACCATGCCCTCAGCGATCGCAGCTGCGCTTAAACCGCCGCCGCACTCCCACAAAACCTGACAAAATCCCCTCTGAGCAAGATTTTCCATCACTAAAGTGGGTGTCACCTCGGTTAGTTCGATCACTTCCACGCCTTTTGTTAATAATTGTTGCTTAAGCTTGACATTAGCATCAATTTGTGTATAAACAAGGGTGGGAAATTGACTGGTATCCCAAAGATGGGCGGAGGGGGGTAAATCGAGCGATCGAGTCATGACCACGCGCAGGGGATTATGATCGGAGAGGCCGTGAGTGGTGAGGTGGGGATTATCTTGACGGACAGTGCTACCGCCGACGATAATCGCATCACAGGCCGATCGCAGTTGATGGACTATTTGGCGAGAAGCGGGGCTAGTAATCCAAGCGCTATGACCGCTAGTAGCGGCAATTTTGCCATCGAGAGTCATGGCATATTTGAGGATACCGAAGGGTTTTTTAGCGGTGATGCGATGGATAAAACCCTGATTGAGTTGACGACATTCGGACTCCTCCACCCCCACCAGCGTCTCGATGCCTGCCGATGCTAATCTTTGAATGCCTTTCCCCGCCACCAGGGGATTAGGATCGATCATCCCTACCACCACTTTTTTAATGCCTGCTTGCACAATTGCCTCGCTACAGGGTGGAGTACGTCCATAGTGGTTACAGGGTTCGAGATTGACGTATAAAGTGGCACCACGGGCTTTTTCTGCCGCCTGTCTCAGGGCGAAAACTTCTGCATGGGGTTGTCCGGCCCCTGGGTGAAAACCTTCGCCGATAATTGTCCCCTCTTGAACGATCACAGAACCCACCAAAGGATTAGGAGAAGTCCGCCCCAAGGCTTGCCTAGCAAGGGTTAGACATCTTTGCATCATTTTGCGATCGAATTCCGTTGCCTGGGCCATGGTTGATTTCTCCAAAGGAGGGGAGACTTGATCAGTGATCAGTAAACAGTAATCAGTGATCAGTGGGAAGCTTTTTTCAGTGTTGCCAAAGGCACGGCGTAGCCGTCCAGTAAACAGTAATCAGTGAACTGAAAACTCACATCTGATAACTGATAACTTATCTACTATTGTTATTTTAAAGTGAAACGTATCAGAGGATACAGAAATCTCAAATAAAAAAAAACAAAGATCAAAAAACATTGACTACTCACACCTCAAGATAAATCCCTAGGTGTTTGGTCTTCTGAAATGATTGACCTCTGTTCCTAGGATTTAGCGTTTGAACGGACATAATTGCTCGGTAATTATTTTCAACAGTAATGAATCGACCTACTAACTCAAAAAAGTAAATGAATTAACGATGAAACGAATTGCTCGAAAATCTGGGGAACTTGTCGGTTTGTTACCGAAAATTAACCCTGTCTGGTTAGCCTGTGTTCCTTTGTCCGCGATTATTTTCGTGGTTTGGAACACAGCCGTACAGGCCCAAGATGCGAAACCCCTAACCCCCGAAGATGTCCAAAACGCCCTTAATACAATCTGGGTTTTAATTGCCGCCATCCTCGTGATCTTTATGAATGCGGGTTTTGCGATGCTAGAAACGGGATTCTGTCGTCAGAAAAACGCCGTTAACGTTCTGGCCAAAAACCTGATCGTTTTCGCCCTCTCCACCATATCATTTTGGGCGATCGGTTTCTCCCTGATGTTTGGGTCTGTCAGTAACGAATTTTTCGGTACAGGAGGCTGGTTCCTTAGCAGTAGCGATCCCGCCACCTACGTTATGCCTGCCTCTTTGCCCACCTCGGTGTTCTTCCTGTTCCAAGTAGCTTTCGCGGGAACGGCGGCAACCATTGTATCTGGGGCGGTGGCAGAACGGATTAAATTCGTCGATTTCCTCGTTTTTAGCTTAATTATCGTCGGTATCATGTACCCGATCACTGGTCACTGGGTTTGGGGTGGCGGTTGGTTAGCTGACCTTGGTTTTAAAGACTTCGCCGGTTCGACGGTGGTTCACTCGGTGGGTGGTTGGTCTGCTTTAACCGGGGCGGCAATTCTCGGCCCGAGAATGGGTAAATACATCAACGGTCGCACCAGTGCCTTACCCGGCCATAACATGAGTATCGCGACCCTGGGTTGTTTAATTCTCTGGATTGGCTGGTTCGGTTTTAACCCCGGCTCTACTTTGGCAGTTAATGAAACTGTACCCTATATCGCTGTCACCACTAACCTCGCCGGGGCTGCAGGTGGCATTGCCGCTACCTTGACCGCATGGGCGAAAGATGGTAAACCCGACCTTTCAATGATTATTAACGGTATTCTGGCTGGTTTAGTAGCCGTTACCGCCGGTTGTGATGGTGTATCCTATTGGTCGGCCTTAATTATCGGTTTAATTGCCGGTGTGGTCGTGGTTTACTCGGTGGCTTTCTTCGATAACCTGAAAATTGATGACCCGGTGGGTGCGACTTCCGTTCACCTCGTCTGTGGTGTGTTTGGAACCTTAGCCGTGGGTATCTTCAACAAAGATGCGGGTTTAATCACCGGTCAATTCCAACTGTTTATTAACCAAATTATCGGAATTGTGGCAGTAGGGGCATTTACCCTGATTGTTAGTGGTATTGTTTGGACAATCCTCAAGGCTACCCTCGGTATTCGTGTTACTCCCGAAGAAGAATTAGAAGGTTTGGATGTGGGTGAACACGGGATGGAAGCCTATAGCGGTTTCGTCAAGGAGTCCGATATCGTTGCCGGTGGCTATTATGCTTCCAGTGTTGACATGGAAACGCCTAGCGCTCGTTAAGGTGAACCTTGTCAAGATAGATTAATCTATCCCCGACAAAGTTAAAGAGAAAAGGAAGAAGGCCTCGCCCCAATGCGATCGGTGGCTACAATTACCTTCTAAACCTTTTCTCTTTCGGTTTTTTGTCTGTTTCCGGACAGAAAAAATTAATCTTGCTACTAACCACCAACCGTCAATGAAAAAGATCATAGGAATAACCATACTTTTGCTGGGACTGGGATTCAATTGCGGAGTTGCCCCAGTTTTTGCGGAAACCGTCGCCGCCGCTCCCCCCAATCCGATTAGTGCTGGAGATACAGCTTGGATGCTGATCTCCTCAGCTTTAGTTTTATTAATGACCCCCGGACTGGCTTTTTTTTATGGGGGTTTAGTACGTTCCCGTAACGTCCTCAACACCATGATGATGAGTTTGGTGGCCATGGGCGTCATCGGTGTAACTTGGGTGCTTTGGGGTTATAGTCTCGCTTTCGATGTCACCCTGGGTAAAAGTGGTTTTGGCGAGGGAATTGAAGCTTTTATCGGGGGACTAGATTGGATTTTTCTCAACGGTGTCACCGCCGCCGCACCTGACGATATCGGTTATGCACCCACCGTTCCCCATCAAGTGTTTATGGTCTATCAAATGATGTTCGCCATCATCACCCCGGCTTTAATTTCGGGGGCGATCGTGGAACGGGTCAACTTTAAAGCCTATTTTTGGTTTTTACTGCTTTGGTCGACCTTTATCTATTCTCCCCTAGCTCACTGGGTTTGGGGTAAGGGTTGGTTGGCAGCCACTGGGGCGCTGGATTTCGCTGGTGGAACCGTTGTTCACATTAGTTCCGGGATTTCCGCACTGGTGGCCGCCTGGATGATCGGTCCGCGGCGTAGTTTTGGTGTCCAAACCTATGCACCCCATAATGTGCCTTTTGTTCTCCTAGGTATCGGTTTACTCTGGTTCGGTTGGTTTGGTTTTAATGGTGGTAGTGCGCTTTCCTCTAGTTCCCTGGCCACGACAGCTTTTGTTAATACCAGTATCGCCGCTTCGGCCGGTGGTTTGACATGGATGCTTATAGAATGGATTTTACGGGGTAAACCGACGGCGATCGGTATTGCTAGTGGATTTTTAGGGGGATTAGTGGGTATTACTCCCGCTGCCGGTTATGTGCTGCCGATTGGGGCGATTCTCATTGGTTCGATCACTGCCCTTACCTGTTTTTTTGCGGTTAGTCTGCGGGCAAAATTGCGCTTTGATGATTCTTTGGATACCTATCCTGTCCATGGTGTCGGCGGGACAATAGGGGCGCTGCTTACGGGGCTTTTTGCCACAAAATCGGTTAATTCAGCTGGAAATGATGGTTTATTTTTTGGGAATGCGGGGTTACTGTGGACGCAATTTGTTGGCGTTGCCGCTACTTATATCTTTGCTGCCGTGGGTACTTTTGTTATCCTGAAAATTCTCAGTCTATTTATGGAGCTGCGGGTTAAACCGAATACGGAAGCAGAAGGGTTAGATGTTCCTGAACACGGAGAGGAAGCCTACGGACAGGAATTCGAGTTTGGTAGCAGCTTTTCCTACCAAGAAAATCCTCCCGCCACAAATCCGCAAGAAAATTATTAGCGATTTAATCAGCTATCGATCCAGCCAACAGAGGCGAAATTTCGTCTCTGTGAAACTGGGCTAAAAAATTCCGTTTTTGGTCGTCTCGTCTCTGTCACCGGGGATTGTGATCCTGTCCGTCGCTGGCAAAGAATGCTCGATCGTTATTGTACGAAGATTCTCCGAGACCGAGAAACTCTCCGCCAAGGCTTAATGATTAGCGATCGCCAAGGCGGATCAAGTTTGATCCAGATGGGCAAAACAGCAAAAAATTACCGATTCTTACTGACAAGAATCAAGAAATTTGTAAGCCAGCTAACTCAGCAATTGTATAGGTGGGTCTGCCTTTAACTTCCTCGTAAATTCTACCGATATATTCTCCTAGTAAGTACCTAGGCAAAATTATTTACACATGACGATCATTGCCCCGTAAGGGTTTTAGCTCGATCGGGCAGGTAATTAATTTTGCATGACTACTTATTCCGATGCTAATTAGGGCTTGCTGAATAATGGTAAAACCCTTTTAAAATAAGGCTTTTGACCTGTTAAAGTCCGATGTTAGTGCAAGAAAATAGGATTGGGACTTTCAAAAACCTTGCATTATCCTTCTTGTGGTACATCGCTTGGTACAAAAAACAAGGGCAACAAAGCCTGAAACGACCGACTCCTGACGACCGGCTACTGACTCCTACCCCCAGGAAAAACTTT
>NZ_JADBVE010000157.1:0-5000 GCF_020245285.1 Microcystis sp. M31BS1 | reverse complement strand
GTGGGAGGTGGGACTCGCGTCTTAGCTCCTGGTGTTTTCGCCACCTCTCATCGCCTCGACTGCTTGCACTGGTAACCAACATCCAGCTGACGTTGACCTTCTCCGTTCTCCGGCACAATCATTAATCGGTACGGGAATGTTAACCCGTTGTCCATCGACTACGCTTTTCAGCCTCGCCTTAGGTCCTGACTGACCCTCCGCGGACGAGCCTTGCGGAGGAAACCTTGGGGTTTCGGGGTGTGGGATTCTCACCCACATTTTCGCTACTTAAGCCGACATTCTCACTTCTATAGAGTCCACAGCTGCTTGCCGCTACTGCTTCACCCCCTATAGAACGCTCCCCTACCACTACAATGTAGTCCACAGCTTCGGTAGATAACTTAGCCCCGTTCATTTTCGGCGCAGGAGCGCTTGACCAGTGAGCTATTACGCACTCTTTTAAGGATTGCTGCTTCTAGGCAAACCTCCTGGTTGTCAATGCACTCCCACCTCCTTTCTCACTTAGTTATCATTTGGGGACCTTAGCTGGTGGTCTGGGCTGTTTCCCTCTTGACGATGAAGCTTATCCCCCACCGTCTCACTGGTAGTTTTTTTAGCCGTATTCAGAGTTTGCCTCGCCTTGGTACCGGTCTCCCAGCCCGCGGCGAAACAGTGCTTTACCCCGACTAAACTTCCACTACCGCTGCGCCTCAACACATTTCGGGGAGAACCAGCTAGCTCCGAGTTCGATTGGCATTTCACCCCTAACCACAGCTCATCCGCTAATTTTTCAACATTAGTCGGTTCGGACCTCCACTTGGTTTTACCCAAGCTTCATCCTGGCCATGGTTAGATCACCCGGGTTCGGGTCTACAAATTATGACTTTTCGCCCTGTTCAGACTCGCTTTCGCTGGGGCTGTGGGGTCTTCCCCCTTCACCTGCCATAACCTGTAAGTCGCCGGCTCATTCTTCAACAGGCACACGGTCAGACGTTCAATCGTCCTCCCATTGCTTGTAGGCTAACGGTTTCATGTTCTATTTCACTCCCCTTCCGGGGTTCTTTTCACCTTTCCCTCGCGGTACTGTTTCTCTATCGGTCACACGGGAATATTTAGCCTTACCTCGTGGTCGAGGCAGATTCACACGGGATTTCACGTGCCCCATGCTACTCGGGATGCAGTTAAGCTGGTTCCTTTTTCGACTACAGGACTTTCACCTTCTCTGGTGCGGTTTTCAGCCGCTTCGTCTAAATTTCCCAGTCTTTTGTTACTGTCCCACGACCCCAAGTTCCGAAGAACTTGGTTTAGGCTGTTCCCTTTTCGCTCGCCGCTACTGGGGGAATCGCTGTTGCTTTCTTTTCCTCTGGCTACTAAGATGTTTCAGTTCACCAGGTTGGCTCGCTCCACCCTATGTATTCAGGTGGTCGTGTTTAGGGTTGCCCCATTCGGATATCTTCGGATCAATGCTTGCTTCCCGCTCCCCGAAGCGTTTCGTCGGTAACTACGTCCTTCTTCGCTTCCGTGTGCCTAGGTATCCACCGTTAGCCCTTATTAGCTTGACCTTGCGGTCTTCTTTTTTGGCTTTTTCACCTAGCTCTATGCAGTTTTCAAGGTTCCTCTGGACTCTGAACTCAGAGCCAGCATTCTCTCTTACTGTATAAGTAAGATAAGGTGCTGATTCGGAGCTTTTTTTCTTTGTTTTTGCCACCTGTGCAGGTGGGCCATCCTGGACTCGAACCAGGGACCTCACCCTTATCAGGGGTGCGCTCTAACCACCTGAGCTAATAGCCCTTGTTCCTGATTCAGGTCTTGTGTGAACCCAGAACCTAGTTTGAAAGCCAATTTCGCCTCGCTCCGACCTTTTGGGATTGATTCTTGGTTGGGACTACTTTTTTTTCGTCTCCTACCTGAATTAGGTCTCCCTTTAAGGAGGTGATCCAGCCACACCTTCCGGTACGGCTACCTTGTTACGACTTCACCCCAGTCACTAGCCCTGCCTTAGGCATCCCCCTCCTTGCGGTTGAGGTAATGACTTCGGGCGTGACCAGCTTCCATGGTGTGACGGGCGGTGTGTACAAGGCCCGGGAACGAATTCACCGCCGTATGCTGACCGGCGATTACTAGCGATTCCTCCTTCATGCAGGCGAGTTGCAGCCTGCAATCTGAACTGAGGCCGGGTTTGCTGGGATTCGCTGGCTCTCGCGAGTTCGCTGCCCTTTGTCCCGACCATTGTAGTACGTGTGTCGCCCAAGACGTAAGGGGCATGCTGACTTGACGTCATCCCCACCTTCCTCCGGTTTGTCACCGGCAGTCTCCTTAGAGTCCCCAACTTAATGCTGGCAACTAAGAACGAGGGTTGCGCTCGTTGCGGGACTTAACCCAACATCTCACGACACGAGCTGACGACAGCCATGCACCACCTGTGTTCGCGCTCCCGAAGGCACCCCCAGCTTTCACCAGGGTTCGCGACATGTCAAGTCTTGGTAAGGTTCTTCGCGTTGCATCGAATTAAACCACATACTCCACCGCTTGTGCGGGCCCCCGTCAATTCCTTTGAGTTTCACACTTGCGTGCGTACTCCCCAGGCGGGATACTTAACGCGTTAGCTTCGGCACGGCTCGGGTCGATACAAGCCACGCCTAGTATCCATCGTTTACGGCTAGGACTACAGGGGTATCTAATCCCTTTCGCTCCCCTAGCTTTCGTCCCTGAGTGTCAGATACAGCCCAGTAGCACGCTTTCGCCACCGATGTTCTTCCCAATCTCTACGCATTTCACCGCTACACTGGGAATTCCTGCTACCCCTACTGCTCTCTAGTCTGCCAGTTTCCACCGCCTTTAGGTCGTTAAGCAACCTGATTTGACGGCAGACTTGGCTGACCACCTGCGGACGCTTTACGCCCAATAATTCCGGATAACGCTTGCCTCCCCCGTATTACCGCGGCTGCTGGCACGGAGTTAGCCGAGGCTGATTCCTCAAGTACCGTCAGAACTTCTTCCTTGAGAAAAGAGGTTTACAATCCAAAGACCTTCCTCCCTCACGCGGCGTTGCTCCGTCAGGCTTTCGCCCATTGCGGAAAATTCCCCACTGCTGCCTCCCGTAGGAGTCTGGGCCGTGTCTCAGTCCCAGTGTGGCTGCTCATCCTCTCAGACCAGCTACTGATCGTCGCCTTGGTAGGCTCTTACCCCACCAACTAGCTAATCAGACGCAAGCTCTTCTCCAGGCCAATTAGGTTTCACCTTGCGGCATATCGGGTATTAGCAGTCGTTTCCAACTGTTGTCCCCGTCCTGAAGTTAGATTCTTACGCGTTACTCACCCGTCCGCCACTAGAATCCGAAGATTCCCGTTCGACTTGCATGTGTTAGGCACGCCGCCAGCGTTCATCCTGAGCCAGGATCAAACTCTCCATGATGAATCGTTTGATTCTTTTGACTTTTTTTCGTCTCCCCCTTGCGGGTTTGACTTTTTTGTTATAGAATTGCTTCTAAACGAGGCTTTTTTTGCTTGGCTTTCAAACTATTGTTTTGTCTAGGTTCCAGCGTCGTTTGTTTCGCTTCGCTTTCGCTTCGCTTCAACCGCGCATTTACCAATGTATCTAACTTCCCTAAGTTTGTCAACCCCTTTTGGCAAAATTTTTTGATCTTTTTTCTATCCCTTGCTCCGTAAGCCTTTCAGCCTTTAGGGGTTTTTGGTAGTCCCTTGCTCAGAACTGTCGGTGCAGCTAATTTAGTTTACTTGTACTAAATATTCCCTCAGCTTAATTTTTTCTCGATCGCTGGGTCGATTTTGGGGTATGGTTCCTTGAGAATCTATTTTCTGATCGGAAAGCCCTCATGTCTCGCCGCGCTGCTTTACAATCCTATTTACTGGTGCGTTTACTCCTAGCTCCCTTGATGTTATGGACGATCGTGACGGTGGTTTTTCTGCTGATGCGTGTTGCTCCCGGTGATCCCACGGATGCGATTTTAGGCAACCGCGCTCCCGAAAGTGCCAAAAATGCCCTAAGAGAACAGTTAGGACTGAATAAACCCCTATTTTTCCAGTACCTAGACTATATTTTTCACCTAATGCGTCTCAACTTAGGAGACTCTTTAACCAGTAAGGGGGTGACGGTATGGGAGATTATCGCTAAACATTTTCCAGCGACGGTGGAACTAACTTTTTATGGAATGCTAATTGCGGTGATAGTGGGAGTCGGATTGGGAATTATCACCGCTTCCCGTCCGAATACTCCATTAGATGCGGGGGGACGTTTATTTGGACTGATAACCTATTCCTTGCCGATTTTTTGGGTGGGAATGCTCTTACAGCTAATTTTTGCGGTACAGTTGCGCTGGTTTCCCTTGGGGACTCGTTTTCCTTTGAGTGAGACTCCACCCCAGACAATTACAGGTTTATACACCCTTGATAGTCTGATGACTCTACAACTAGATAAGTTGCCCACAGCTTTGTATTATCTAGCCTTACCTAGTTTTACTCTCGGCATTCTCTTGAGTGGGATTTTTGAACGGATGGTGCGAGTTAATCTGAAACAAACTTTGCAAGCGGACTATGTAGATGCGGCCAAAGCGAGAGGAATACCAGAAAAAACGATTATGATCGCCCATGCGCTGAAAAATGCCCTAATTCCCGTAATTACTGTCTTAGGATTAACTTTTGCGGCTCTTTTAGGGGGTGCAGTCTTGACGGAAGTTACTTTTTCTTGGCCGGGTTTGGGAAATCAGTTATATCGAGCGATTTCTCTGCGGGATTACCCAACAGTGCAGGGATTAATGGCTTTTTTTGCGACAATAGTGGTTTTTGCCAGTATTTTTATCGATCTAATCAATGCTTACATTGATCCTCGCATCCGTTATTAATCAGGGAGAGGGAATTATGAATTATACTTTAGACGTTCATAATCTGAGATTTATTAAACTTCTGAAATCGTAGAGTCAGCAAGGAATCCAGTTCTTTTTTATGTTTCAGATGGGCATCATTCAGACATTCATAAATAGCTGAAGAAAAGTCAGAAAAGTT
>NZ_JADBVE010000156.1:0-26150 GCF_020245285.1 Microcystis sp. M31BS1 | reverse complement strand
TCTAGGTTAATCATGTTTTTAATGAGTGCTTTGCTTCTAATTATGACTCTTAAACTATATTATTGTCCTTGAGTAAAAAATGCAAGTTGTAGCCGTGCAAAGTATAGCTTGGTACAACCGAGGGGTTGCGTTAGGTAATCTAGGCAGATTAGAAGAAGCGATCGCATCCTACGATCGAGCTTTAGAATTTAAACCCGATTTCCATGAAGCTTGGTACGAGCGAGGGATTGCGTTATATAATTTAGGCAGATTTGGAGAAGCGATCGCCTCCTACGATCGAGCTTTAGAAATTAAACCCGATGACCATGAAGCTTGGAACAACCGAGGGATTGCGTTATATAATTTAGGCAGATTTGGAGAAGCGATCGCCTCCTGCGTTCGAGCTTTAGAAATTAAACCCGATTTGCATCAAGCTTAGTCTGACCGAGGGTTTGCGTTAGGTAATTTAGGCAGATGGGCAGAAGCGATCGCCTCTTACTACCAAGCGGTAGCCATTAAATCCGATGACCATCAAGCTTAGTCTGACCGAGGGTGGGCGATTTGTTCTCTGGGTAAAATAGGGCTAGATCAACTAACAGAATACAGCGATCCTTACCATTGGGCAGCCTATACCCTGACTGGACAGGACTAACTTATGGAAATTCCCAAAACAATTATCAATCTTGAAGCGCTGCTAATTGCCCTCGCACAGCAGACTGAACCCTTGCCAGAATATCTACAGCGATCGCTCAAAGAAATTGGACGATTACTAAGGTGTTAGGTTTCATGCTTCAACTCAACCTAAGTTCTATAAAAATTATCGGTAAACCCAAAAAAAAGGAAGCTAAATCATGAAAATTACTATCGATATTCCCGATGAATTGCTTCAACATTACAACTACAATAATCTTACCCGTGAAATTTTAGAGGCTTTGGTGGTGCAGGCCTACCGAGCGGAAAAAATCACCAGTGCCGAGGTCGGAAGTATTTTAGGTCTATCT
This sequence comes from Microcystis sp. M31BS1, assembly GCF_020245285.1. Classification (NCBI taxonomy): domain Bacteria; kingdom Bacillati; phylum Cyanobacteriota; class Cyanophyceae; order Chroococcales; family Microcystaceae; genus Microcystis; species Microcystis sp. M31BS1. The sequence goes on along the minus strand of NZ_JADBVE010000156.1, from coordinate 25,170 downwards.
TCTCGTTGGGTGGTGGATGCTTTTTTGAAAAACCACGATGCCGATTTACATTACGATGAAGTCGATCTAGACAGCGATCGCAAGACTCTTCAGCAACTTCGCAACAAACACGATCATAGTCTTTTATAGCGGGTTTCAGTTGAATGAGGTACAGCATGGATGACTAGGTAGGCTCTTTAAAAGGGGTATCGCAATAGCAACAATGGGTAAACCAGTGATGGATGTCTCGCAATGTAATCTGACTAAAGGCTTGAACGATAGCTTTTTCTAGATCAGCATAGGTACGAGGTGACATAGAACGAATCAGTATTTTCACTTTCGACCAACAGTTTTCAATGGGAGAAAAATCGGGAGAATAGGGAGGTAAAAACTCCAGTCTAGCACCGACTTCTTGAAGAATTGGTTCGAGGGTTTCTTTTTGATGAATCGAAGCATTATCCATTAATACACAAGCTCCTTTCCACAAGTTTGGAACTAATAATGTAGCAATAAATGCTTCAAATATTAAACCATTTGCGGCTCCAAATACATTGATAAAAGCCAGCAAGCCTTTGAGCGCTATCGCTCCAATTATCGTGACGTTTTTTCCTCGGTTTAACGGAACTGAATCATACACTCTCTGACCTTTTTCAGCCCTGCCATAAAGTCTTGTCATCCCTAGATTAGAGCCAGACTCGTCAACGAAAACCAAATCTTCCGCTCTAACATCTCGGATTTTCTCCCAATATTCTTCTCTTAATTTTTGCACTCTTTCCGTGTCTCTTTCCCTAGCGTGTAAGCTTTTTTTTTTGAGTTAAATTTAGCCGTTTTAAAATTCTACTGATTGTTGAGTTACTCACCACCGTCTGTGTTTTTTCCTCAATTTGTTTTCTTAACTCGTCTAAGGTGGCATCTTTCTTTTCTTGGACTAAATCGCCCAGCAAGATAATTTCGTCGCTCTTAAGCTTGAGTTTTTGTCCTCCACCATGCGGTCGGGGATTTAGATTTCCTGTTTCACGCCACTGCTTGATTAGTTTCTGGATAAAGCTTAAAGCTACTCTAAATCTTTTGGCTAACTCACGTTGTGAGAGGTTATTCTCCTCGTAGGTCTCGATGATCTTTTGTCGCAAGTCTAAAGAATAGGGCTTCATCGGGTCGTGGCTCCTGCCTAGGTCTATAATTTATTGTCCTCTTCTATTGTACCTCATGCAAGTGCATACCGCTATATGATAGTCGTTTCAATTAAATTGAAGATAGATTTCGCCTTTGATACCCCCTTGATCCTAGGGTTGATTCATAGTAGGGTTGATTCATGAATCAACCCTACTACCCTTAATAAGGGGGGCGCTGATGATTTTTAACACCTACCTACTTAAAACTACATTCCCATAATTTCGTAACCGGAATCTACATAAATAATCTGACCGGTAATACCACTAGAAAGATCACTGGCTAAAAAAGCGGCCGTATTTCCCACCTCAATTTGTGTCACGGTGCGATGTAAAGGAGCGATTTCTTCCACATGATGGATCATATCAAGAATTCCCCCCACGGCCGAAGATGCCAAGGTGCGAATTGGACCGGCGGAAATACCATTAACTCGGATCTTTTGACCACCTAATTCGGCGGCTAAATAGCGAACACTCATTTCTAAACCGGCCTTTGCCACCCCCATTAAATTATAGTTAGGAATTACCTTGACACCGCCGAGATAGGTAAGAGTGATAATACTTCCCCCTGCCGTCATCAAAGGTTTAGCTGATCGCGCTAGACGGGTTAGGGAAAAAGTGCTAATATCTAGGGATTTAGTGAAAGCTTCCCGAGGGATGGCGGTAAAATCGCCCGTTAAACCCTCTTTATCGGCAAAAGCGAGACAGTGAATCAAAATATCCAGTTTACCCCATTTTTCCGCCACTGTAGCGAAAGTATCTTCTACCTGTTGGTCATTTTGGACATCGCAGGGGACATAAAAAGCGGGATTAAGTTCATCGGCCAATTCTCGCACTTTTTTCTCAAAACGGCCCTTTTCGTCGGGGAGATAGGTGACACCGATATTCGCACCAGCTTGATGGAGTTGTTGGGCAATTCCCCAAGCGATCGAGCGATTATTGGCAATTCCCGTCACTAGGGCGTTTTTTCCCGTTAAATCTAACATAGTTCTCGTTTCTCTTACAAAAATCTCCCCAATAGCCGACCCCAGCGAGATTCGGTATAATAGGGATACAGATAAAGGGGCAGCAATGATCACCCCTCCCCCATTGTCTGGCAAAAAGCGCCCAAAACTTTTCCCAGTTTAGGGAGCGGTTATGTTTAATAGAGGTGACACTCGTTGCATAATAAAAACAATTTTCCCTTTTTTTGGATGTGAGATGGACTTATCATTAATACAAGATAAACCCCTAGCAGATGTGTTCCGTCGAATCGGCAGCGGCAATTTCCCCCCGGTGGTGGAATTGTTCGAGCGTGGCAAAACGATCTTTTTCCCTGGAGATCCCGCCGAAAGAGTCTATTTTTTGCTGAAAGGAGCCGTTAAGTTGTCGCGAGTCTATGAAGCGGGAGAAGAAATTACCGTGGCTCTACTGCGGGAAAATAGCGTCTTTGGTGTGCTATCCTTACTCACCGGCCAGCGATCGGATCGTTTTTATCATGCCGTGGCTTTTACTCCGGTAGAATTACTCTCGGCCCCGATCGATCAGGTAGAAAGATCCCTCCGCAATAATCCCGATTTATCAATGTTGATGCTGCAGGGTTTGTCCTCGCGGATTCTGCAAACGGAAATGATGATCGAAACCTTAGCTCACCGGGATATGGGTTCACGTTTGGTCAGTTTTTTGTTAATTCTCTGTCGTGATTTTGGGGTTCCCACCACCGATGGCATCCGGGTGGATCTAAAATTGTCTCACCAAGCGATCGCAGAAGCGATCGGTTCTACTCGCGTCACTGTCACCCGTTTATTGGGAGAGCTGCGGGATCAAGAAATGGTCTCAATTTACAAGAAGAAAATTACCGTCCATAATCCCGTCGCTCTCAGTCAACAATTTACTTAAATTCTGGATGACTAGCGCTTATATTTTGGTTTTGGCCATCGTGGTTTTAGGTGGTCTGATAGCGGCGGTTGGCGATCGCATAGGGAGCCGTATCGGTAAGAAAAGGATGCGTTTATTTAATCTGCGTCCGAAACAAACCGCAACTTTAATGACGATTGTAACGGGAATTTTGATCGCCGGCTCCACTTTAATTGTCTTGTTTGCTTCTAGTAAATCCCTGCGTCAAGGGGTTTTTGAACTGGATCGTCTTTTAAATGAACGTCGTGCCGCTATTAAGGATTTAGAAAGTCAGGTCAGAAAAACCACCGAACAAAAAAATCAGGTGGAAAAGGCTTTAAAAACAGCTAAAAGTGAACAGATAGCTGTGCAGAAACGTCTAGAGGTTCTTAACAAAAATTATCAAGCTTCGCGTCAACGTTTGCGATTAGTTTCGGGACAGTTGGAAAAGTTTCGGAAGGAAGTGGCTAATTTAAATAATGAACGAGTTATTTTAACTAATCAAAAGGCACAGTTAAGCAGTCAACGGGATCAATTGTTCCAACAAAAATCAATTCTTTCTAGTCAGATAAATCAACTACAAACCACCGTTAAAGTTAGAGATAAAGAGTTGGCTAATCAACAAAAATTATTAACAACCAGACAAGCGCGACTTCAACAGTTGGAAACCCAACAAAAAACCCTACAGCTAGAAATTGATCGCCGGGATCAACGCATTGGAGAACTTGATCGATCGATCGTCGATAAAAATTTAGCTTTGGAACAGCGTGAGGGAAAATTAAAAGATTTAGAAACCCAAATGGCTTTTCTTAAGCGGGAAGTGGAAGTTTTAGAACAATACTATCAAACCTATCAAGAATTGCGGGAAAAACAAATCGCTATTTTCCGGGGACAGGTGTTATCTTTTGGAGCTTTTCGTATTGTTGATCCCCAAGCTATTGTCACCGTTATCGATAAGTTATTGCGGGAAGCGAATATGAATGCTATCCGTGCCACCCAACCGAATCAGCCTAATTTTGACCAGCGTTTAGTTAAGATCACAAAAGCACAGGTAGAACAGTTAAGTCAACAATTACAGGACGGTAAAGAATATGTGGTGAGAATCCTTTCCGCAGGTAATTATGTCTTAGGAGAAACCGAGATTCGTGTCTTTGCTGATGTGGTTCCCAATCAAAGAGTTTTTGAGGAGAAACAGGTAATCGCTGCCGTTTCTATTGATCCGCAAAATATGACAGAAGAAGACCTGCAAAAGCGTTTAGATTTACTCTTAGCTTCGGCTCAATTTCGCGCTAGAAGTGCGGGAGTTTTAGGGTCAATTCAAGTGGAAGATGGTTTATTAACTACGGTAGTTAACTTTATCGATCAAGTCAAAAGGTCGGGTAATTCTATCGAGACACTTGAGGCAGTTGCTGCTAGTAAAACTAATACATCTGGACCCTTAACTTTGCGTTTGGTAGCGGTAAAAGATGGTAAAATTGTTTTTAGTACGTCCTCTTAAAAGATAGCTAAAGTTAGGAGTTGAGATTAAAATCAATTCCTTCGTAAATATCGACAAGATTTAAGCTAATTCCTAAAGAATCTAGGGATATAATTCCCCTTGCTGGGGTGTATTCTTGCAATAACCAATTATTCTCTGAGGTTTTGCTATAGGATTCTATTAGTATCTCCCCTTGACTGACGAGAAGATATTGGTTTAATTGGGGTATAGAACGATAATAACGAAATTTATCACCCCGATCATAACTAGAGGTAGAAGGGGATAAAACTTCGATAATTAGGCAGGGATTTAAAATTTCATCGTTGCGATTATCACTAAATAATGGTTCCCCGGCAATAATCATTAAATCTGGGTATAAACCGCGATTATATTGGGGTATCCATAGTCGCAAATCACTGGGAAAGACTTCATAAATAGTTTTCCTTAAAGCATTGTCTAACAAGCGAATTAAATTGCGTACCAGTCGATTATGATTGATGCTTCCCCCTGTCATCTCGATAATTTCTCCGTCGTGATATTCGTGTTTAACCTCGGCTATGGTTTCTAAATTACGATATTCTTCTAAGCTGAGGGTTTTGGTAGGAGATCGAGTTAGCATTTTCTCTGTCACAGAATTTTTAATCCTCCTGATTATAACCTAGATCACAGAAAAAAAGGTTATCATTCATAAATTATTCCTCAATTAAAATCAATTCCTTCGTAAATATCGGCAAGATTTAAGCTAATTCCTAAAGAATCTAGGGATATAATTCCCCTTGCTGGGGTGTATTCTTGTAATAACCAACTATTTTCTGATGTTTTGCTATAGGATTCTATTAGTATCTCCCCTTGACTGACGAGAAGATATTGGTTTAATTGGGGTATAGAACGATAATAACGAAATTTATCACCCCGATCATAACTAGAGGTGGAAGAGGATAAAACTTCGATAATTACACAGGGATTTAAAATTTCATCGTTGCGATTATCACTAAATAATGGTTCCCCAGCAATGATCATTAAATCTGGGTATAAACCGCGATTATATTGGGGTATCCATAGACGTAGATCGCTAGATTGAAGACGATAATTAGTTCCTCTTAAAGCTAATTTTAGCAGGACAATAAGATTAATGAGAATACTATTATGATTGATGCTTCCCCCTGTCATCTCGATAATTTCCCCGTCGTGATATTCGTGTTTAACCTCGGCAATGGTTTCTAAATTACGATATGCTTCTAAGCTGAGGGTTTTGGGAGGAGATGAAGTCAACATTTTTCTAGATTAGAGCTTCTTTTATTTAATCATAACACAATTAATGCTACCCATTTAATTCTAATTCCCCTTGGAGAAAATCAATAAATTGTCTAGCAGTTCTTCCCGATCGCCCATTATGTTGGGTTGCCCATTGTTTGGCACGAAATTCTAATTCTTCTAAGCTAATTTTTAATTTAGCTAAACTGGCTAAATGACGCACTATTTCCAAATATTTTTCTTGATTAGCAGGTTCAAAAGTGAGGGTTAAACCAAAGCGATCACTAAAGGATAATTTTTCTTGTACTGTGTCCCAATTATGCACTTCATCACTATCTTTTGGTTGTGGTCGATCCGCAAAAAATTCTCTGACTAAATGTCGGCGATTAGAAGTGGCATAAACTACGACATTTTTCGGTCTAGCGGTGACGCTTCCCTCTAAAACAACTTTTAAAGCTTTAAAAGCTTCATCGTCTTCTTCAAAGGATAAATCATCGACAAAGATAATAAATTTTTGGGGCAAATCTCGCAAGATTTCAATAATTAATGGTAGGTCTTTTAACTGCGATTTTGCCACTTCAATTAAGCGCAATCCCTGACTATGATATTTTTGCAATAATCCCTTAACCAGAGAGGATTTTCCTGAACCACGGCAACCATAGAGTAAGACATTTAAAGCGGGATAACCTGCTAATAAAAACTCAGTGTTTTTAATCAAGGTTTTCTTAGCCATTTCATAACCGACTATGTCTTGAATCTGCACGGGATCGGGATGAGTAATTCCTTGTAATCTGCCTTCTTGCCACCTTAAAGCTTGATAACGGGCAAAAATTCCTGTACCACATTCGCGATAATAATCGGCTAGGTCTTCAACTAATTCTCCCCAATCTGAACTGGAATGCAGAAAACTTTCTAATTTATTGTCCACTTCCCAAGCGGGGAAAATTAGAAATTTAATTTGTTCAAAAACCGTCGAATTACTTAAGCTATAAATGCTAGAGTTATAAAGAGATTGGAGGATAGATAAATCCTGTTTAACGCCATCAATTAAAGATTCAGGTAACTCCGAAACAATTTTTTTCTGTACCTGTTGACTAAAGGGATTATCATCTAATAAAATTTGTTCGACTAGAAAATCATTCCAACTGATATTTTTAGATGCTAAAGCTTGAAACAATTGACCATAAGCTTTGAGAAAATCGGCAACATTATCCGTAGATAATAGGGTAATAAATGCCTGGCCAATAGCATTATCAAAAACCCCTTGATACAAAACTAACAAGCTGACTTTTTTGTAAATTTCAGAGTTCATTTTTAATTCTCCACTAATAACTAAGATTTCATGGCCGCCTTTTGGCAATTCCTAATCCGATTTAATAATTGCCGCCTTGTAGCCGAGGGAATGCCAATCAGTTATTATACTACCAAGATAGGGCGATAAGTAGTTGGACAAAAGTAAAGTTAACTGTAGGGTAAGGAGTCAGGAGTCAGGAGACAGGAGTCAGGAGACAGGAGACAGGAGACAGGAGACAGCTTTTGTGTATTCTCCCCACTTGCCACTTGCCACTTTCAAGTCAGGAGTCAGTAAGAATTGCGGCAATTTACATTTCTTAAGATAGACAACAGAATTTATGTCCGACTACTTAGGGTTTGCTGAAAAAGTTTGTTGGTGGGGTTAGGAGTCAGGAGTCAGGAGTCAGGAGTCAGTAGCTGGTCGTTTCAGGCTTTGTTGCCCTCTTTTTTTTGTACCATTTTATGTACTACGAGAGGGATAATGCAAGGTTTTTGAGAGTCCCAATCGGATTTTCGCAGCATGAACATCGGATTTTAACAGGTCAAAAGCCTTATTTTAAAAGGGTTTTACCATTATTCAGCCAACCCTACTTATCTGCAACATTAAGGTTAAAAAGGGAGAAATGCCTACCGACTAATTCTTAGGATTTCTTGAATTGATTCTCGATAAAATTGATAACCTAGAGCAGTTATCTTAATGATGAGGTATGAGGTTTTCGTTTTGGTTACACATCATCTTGAGGAGAAACGCTATATTTGATAAAATTTAACCAATCTTGGATTTCCTGTCCTAACCAGAGACATTCATCCTCGCGGAGATTCTGGCCGATAAGATAATAATTTTTAGCCGTCCGCAGACGAATCTGATAGTTACCTTCTGTGCCATTGCTATGGAGAAAAATACCCCATAAATCTTGAGTTTTAAAAGCAAATTTTTTGTAGATAAAATTGAAGACTTTATATTTAATTAAAACTTCTTGAGGTGTAAGAATTAATTGCATCTCCCGCAAACAAATAAAACCAATTAGAGCTATAATAAAGGTAAGAATCGGGGAGATAAAGACAGTGACAGTAAGGACAATCGCCAAAGACCAGAGGGTAGGAGCATCGGAAAGTAGCTTAATTTTTGGGGGTAAATTAATCTCTAAATTATCCCGGCGTTTAGCGATACGGATGGAACTGTGGGGAGGTTTTGGTAATTTCTTAGGATCGATTAAACTTGAGGCTTGGCGATAGGAGGGATGTTGGAGAAATTTCAGGGCTTCTCTGGCACTTTTAAACCGCTTTTCTACCGCCATATCGGTCATAGTTTCTAACCAATCGATTAAATCATCATCGATTGTCACCAGTTGGCGAAATTGAATTTTAGAGTCGCGGTGGGGCAGTTCTATCGGCACAATTCCCGTCAATAAATGAATTAAAGTCATGCCCAAGGCATATAAATCAGAACCCGGAACTGCCCGGCCCCAAAATTGTTCTAGGGGTGCATAACCACTCGTTCCCACCACGGTAAAAGTAACTCCTGTTGCTGCACCCCTGGACTGGACTGCGCCAAAATCTACTAAATAAACGTTATTTTCTGAGTTAATAATTAAATTACTAGGTTTAATATCTCGATGTAATACTGGGGGCGATAATTCATGCAAATAAATGAGAATTTCGAGAACTTCTTGGGCAATATTCCGAATTACCGTAGGGGGGAAACGTTGCCCCCTTTCTAAGTGATCGCTTAAGGATTCTCCGGGTATATAATCTTGTACAAGCACAAACCAAGGAATCCCGTCACCTTGATTTTTATCGAGGGAAAAATAATCGCGATAGCGGGGAATACGGGGATGATAGAGAGAAGCTAAAACGGCGGCCTCTCGTTCAAATAATTTTAATTCTTCCCATTCCATCTGGGGACTAAAAGCGAGGAGTTTAATAATTACCGATTCCTGGGATAATACATCGGTAGCTAACCAAGTTTGACGACCGATAGCGGTATTGCCTAGGCGTTGTTGTAGTTGGTAACGTTCAGCTAAAAGAGAATCAGAAGTAAAGGTCATAGTGGCTTTTCCCTTATTTAGGGTCTGCTGAAAAAGTTTTTCCTGGGGACAGGGTGTGGGGTTGGGGGGGCCACACCCCACACCCCACACCCCACCCCTATAACTTATTTAGAAAAACCAGCCGTAGGAATGAAGTCCTTTACCTAAAAGATTCACCCCTAAATAACATACCCAAACCACAACAAAACCACTCGCCGCTAGAATAGCTGGTTTTCTTCCCTGCCATCCCCGGGTAATGCGGGCATGGAGATAAGCGGCAAACACTAACCAAGTAATTAGCGCCCAAGTTTCTTTCGGGTCCCAACTCCAATAGGAACCCCAAGCTTCATTGGCCCAAACTGCTCCGGCGATGATACCGATAGTGAGAAGGGGAAAACCGAGGCCAATGACCCGATAACTGATATTATCGAGGGTTTCCGCCAAGCTAAGACGTTGGGGCGAAAGAGTCGCCATCGCTGTTAAGGTGGGAGTTAAAAGGGCGGTTGGTCCACCGTTAGCCGTTTCCAGGAAAATTGGCGCAGAAAGAGTGGTAGATAACTTATTTTGGAGACGATAGGCCCCCGTACCCACGGAACTGCCTTTTAACTCGATATTTTGACCTCTCGTGACGATCAAAAAAGCGATCGCCATTAGGGAACCCACCATCAAAGCAGCATAACTTAACATCATGACGCTAACGTGCATCATCAGCCAATTCGATTTTAAAGCCGGAACCAAGGGAGCCGAAGTTTGCATTTCGCCTGGTAAAGACAAAGTGGCAAAAGCAGTAATCCCCATGGCCACAGGAGTCGTCACCACCCCCACCAGGCGACTGCGGCTATTGTACTCAGCAATTAAATGAACCGCAGTTACACCCCAAGCGAGAAAGAATAAAGATTCGTAAAGATTGCTGATGGGGAAATAACCCGCTTCTAACCAACGCGCCCCCAATAAAGCGGCGATACAGAGGTTAGCGATGGCCACTCCCGTGCTGCCTAAGCCAGGCAACAAAGGTATGCTAGGAAAGGCTGCCCCGGCCCAATAAACCAGCATAGTTAAAAACAGGACTAAAAAAGAAGTGTTATCGAGAAAGTTCTCTAAGCTAACTAAATTCATGGGATTTCTCTCGTTTGTCGCTCGCTCGCTACCAAGTATTCCATCCTCTATCCTATCCCATCGGTAAGGCGATCGAGATAGGGAATTGTTAGTATGAACTTTGTATTTTCACTCTCACCTGCCCTAAAAATTATGGCTAATCAAGAAGATAATAAATTTTCCTGGTCGCGTTGGCCGCGGTTAGGCAAAATCCTGATCATTTGTTCTGGTGTTGCCGTTTTAGGCTATTTTCTTATCCCTCGTCCCTCAGAATTGTCCAATATTCCCCTCGAACCCTACAGCGAATTTATCAGTAAAGTGGAACGGGGCGACATCAGTAAGGTCAGAATTGGCAATCAAGTCATCTATTATCAATTAAAAAATCCTTTAGAATCCCTGCCTATTCCGGGTAATCCCCCCGTTAATCCTCCAGAATCAAGTCATCCCTTTTACGGTGATTCTAGTTCTCTAGCGGGCAAACCGAGCAGTAATCTAGCCCCTGGACGAGTTTTTGCCACGATTACAGTTTATAACCCCCAATTACCCCAACTATTACAGCAAAAAGGCGTAATCTTCGAGGCGATTCCCGTGGCCGAAAACAGTTGGATCAGCACTCTCCTCGCTTGGGTGGTTCCTCCCTTAATTTTAGTCGCTGCTATGCAGTTTCTGTTCTATCGCAACGATGACACCCGTAAATCGCTGCTTTTTAATAAAAATCTCGCTAAAGTTTACGGAGACGGCGAAAAATATCCGATTACCTTCAGTGATGTGGCCGGGGCCGAGGAAGCAAAAACCGAGTTAAAGGAAATTGTCGAATTTCTCAAGGATGCCGAGCGCTTTAATAAAATTGGGGCGCGTATTCCTAAAGGTGTTCTCTTGGTCGGACCGCCGGGGACGGGAAAAACCCTCTTAGCAAAAGCGGTCGCGGGGGAAGCGGGAGTGACGTTTTTTAGCATTTCGGCCTCGGAATTCGTGGAGTTATTTGTCGGGACTGGGGCAGCCCGGGTGCGGGATCTATTTGCCCAAGCGAAGAAAAATGCCCCTAGCATCATTTTTATTGATGAATTGGACGCGATCGGTAAATCGAGAAGTTCGGGATCGGGAACTAGCGGCAGTAATGATGAGCGCGAGCAGACTTTAAATCAACTTTTGACAGAAATGGACGGTTTTAGCCCCAAAGAAGCCGTTGTCATCGTTTTAGCCGCCACCAATCGCCCAGAGACTCTTGATGCCGCTTTATTGCGTCCGGGGCGCTTTGATCGCCAAGTTTTGGTGGATCGTCCCGATTTAGCGGGACGATTGGCAATTTTGGAAATATACGCCCAACGAGTCCAGATGGGTGAAGATGTTAATCTCAAAGCGATCGCCACCCAAACCCCCGGTTTTGCCGGTGCCGATTTAGCCAACCTCGTCAATGAGGCTGCTCTCTTGGCCGCCCGCAATAATCGGGAAAAAGTCAGTCAAATTGATTTTAAAGAGGCGATAGAAAGAGTTATCGCTGGTTTAGAAAAGAAAAGTCGGGTTCTCTCCGAAAAAGAAAAGAAAATCGTCGCTTATCACGAGGTTGGCCATGCTTTAGTTGGCGCTGTCATGCCGGGAGGTGGTCGGGTGGAGAAAATTTCCATCGTTCCCCGGGGTTTATCCGCTTTGGGTTATACCCTGAAAATTCCCACGGAAGACCGTTTTTTGATGACAGAAACCGAATTTAAAGAACAAATTACTATGTTATTGGGCGGTCGGGCAGCCGAAGAATTAATCTTTGGCAGTGTCACTAATGGCGCTTCCGATGATTTACAAAGGGCGACGGATATTGCTGAAAGAATGGTGACAATGTATGGTATGAGTAAATCCCTGGGACCCCTAGCCTACGATAAAACAGGACAGGCTAATTTTTTAGGTAATAATCAGGGTAGTCCCCGGCGTTCGATCGGGGAAAATACGGCCAAAGCGATCGATGAAGAAGTTAAACAAATTATCGACGCTAGTTACCAAAAAGCCCTAGCAATTCTCAGTCACAATCGCAATTTATTAGAGTCCATTACCGCTAATCTTTTGACCACCGAAGTAATCGAAGGAGAAGAATTGCAAGAATTCTTAAATCAAGCGCAAATGGTCTGATCAATCCTCATAAATAGGGTCTGCTGAAAAAGTTTTTCGTGGGGAAGTGGGGAAGTGGGGAGAACAAAGCTGCCTTTTGCCTTTTGCCTTTTGCCTTTTGCCTTTTGCCTCTCCTCATAACTAGGGTTTGCTGAATAAATAATCGAGAATATCTAACTTAAGGAGAAGACAGAATCAAAGCATTTGAAAACTGATATTTCCCTGCTTTGACGGTTAATTTGCCCTTTTTCCAACCCAAAGAAACAGGAGAGTTATCTCGACTTAAACTGTTATAAAGGGCGAAATTTTTTGACCAATCGTGCTTTTGACCGTTACGAATTAACATCGGCAGTAGATTGATTTGATTATAGGTAAATTGTAAACTCTGCCCTTGACTGCCTTTAAATAAGAGGCTGCCTTGGTTAATTTGAGTTAAATTTACTTGACTTTTTTGCTTAAATATGCTCTTAAAATTCTCATAACTGCCCTGGGTTGCCGCTTCTCCCACTTCCAGAGCAAAACCCGCATAATTGTTACCTGTGGGTAAAGCTTGGTAGGTATTATCATCGGGATAAGGGGAATTAGGAATCTCGATCATTTCAGGAGAAGAAAGATTTATTAATCTCAGAGCTAACCAAGTTTTTTCTAATTGAATAAACCAGATATTATCATCTTTTTCTACCTTGGCGGTTTTCGGTAATTGCCAGAAAAAAGCTTGATCTGCTGGTCGTAACCAGATTAAAAGATTGCGATATTGTCCGATTTCATCCCCGGGATTTTTGCCCGGTTTTACGCCATTGTTGCCAGTGTTAGCCACAAAAAAATCCACCCCTTTGTCTTGATTAAAGGCCATTAATTTAAATGGGGCCACATCGCCATCGGGGAAAGTTCCCGCCAGACTACCCATTTGATAACTAGCCCCAATAAATTGAGTTTCCCAATAACCCGGACTCTGATTATTGCCCGGTTTCCAGTTTTCATACAGGGGTTTACTGGCGAGAATTTCTACCGGTTTATTAAAGTTTTTTCGGGCTAATTCCATCACTGCTAAAGGAGGACGATAACGACTGGTAATTAGATAAAGAGAGTCCAATTCCGGGCGATTATTGGCGACGGGAGTATCACCAAAGTATAACCAAAAAGCGCGGGCTGCGTGCGATCGCATTACGCCGTGGCCATCACCGTAATCACGTTTTACAGGGCCACCCCAACCACCCCGATAATATTTAACACTAGCGGCCATGGATAACCAATCTAAGGCCATTTTTGCCCATTGTTTAACTTCCGTATCTTGAGCAAAATCGTAGAGATTGAGATAGGGAGCAAAGGTATGACCGTGATAAACTTCTGAATCCCATTCTCCCATACCGATGTTATATAAAGCCGAAACGTAGCGCTTAATTTTGCTTTTATAGAGTTGACGAGTTGCTTCATTTCCTGTTTCTTCGGCCATCAGATAAACCGATGTTTCTCGCATCGCTCGCAGGTTATCAGTATTACGACTATCTACCCATAAACCCCGTCTTGTTATACTCCAATCATTACCCGTGCCTTGGCCAGTACCATGGATAGGATGGGGGCGTTGTAAAGGGTCAGTTTCTGTCCAAATTTTCGCCGCATTATACATTCTCTGACGATAAACAGGATCGAGATACTTTCCGAGAAGAAAATATTTTCTAATTTGTCCTTTCAGGGTAAAAGAAAAATAATAATCTATATAATCGGTGTGGGCCTGTTCTCGTTTTTGTGGGTCATCCTGCTGCAGGAAATCTAGGGCTTTTTGCCGGTTTCCTGCCAAGAAATCAAACATGGCCATAGGATAGGATCTTTTCTCGTTTTCTCCCCACAAATTGCCATAACTTTCTGCCTTAGCAAAATGGTTAATAACCTGCTTGGCCCTTTGTTGAAATTCTGCCTCTAATTCCGGTGTCCAATCGTTAAGATATTGGGGTTGAACTTCGGCAACAGGGAAGGAAGTGATCGAGTTTTGAGAAACAGAATAGAGGGAATTAAAGCCAATAGCAAATAGGGCAATTATTCCCGCTAAAATTAGATATTTAATTCTAGATCCAATCGTCATCTTCGGCAAATTCATCGATGTTTCCTTGATTTTCTGGGGACTGAGGTTGATTCTCTTTATCTAATTGTAAAGGAACTGGTTCAGGAGCGATAATTTCTGGTAATAATTCTTCGGGTTTTTGACCATCTACCTCCACCACAATTATTTCTGTGACGGGAAACCAAAGTATCCGGCCTTGATCATCACAAACCGTCACCGATCGAGATTTATCTGGAGCCTCCGTTGCGAAGAAATCTCCTAACATTTTGGTGGGTAAAATATTCTTACTTTCACCCCCACTAACTCCTAGGAATATATATTCGTTACCTGTGGTCAAATGTTGGACAATAATCGCCATAATTAAAAGGTTTTAGTCAATAAAATGTACTGATTGATAGTTGACTCTTGAATGATAAGTAGGTAGGCGTTAAAAACTATCAGATGCCCCCCTTATTAAGGGGGATCCCCCCGCCTATCGGCACCCCCCTTATCAAGGGGGGCAGGGGGGATCGAAGCTAAAATCCATTTTTAATTTAATTATAACCAGCTACTTAGCTTTCAGCCCTAAGCTTTCCACTGATAACTGATAACTGATAACTGATTACTGATTACTGATTACTGATAACTGATAACTGATTACTGCTTAACTTGACTGCCGTGACTGCGGGGATCAGTTTGACTAGCGCCCACAAGGATATTAAAATCAGAAGTCTCTCCCGTAGTGGTGGCATAGGGTAGGGTAGAATTAGTTAAAAGTGCTTCTAAATTAGCAGTTAAAATTGATTTTGGTTGTTCTCCGATCGCTTGGGCAACCGGTTGTCCTTGGTTATTTAAAAAGACAAAATGGGGAATACCATCCACACGATAACGGAGAATTTCTGGCAACCATTTATTATTATCAACGTTGAGCATGACAAAATTAATGGCATTACCGTATTGTTTTTTAATTTCGGCAATTTCAGGGGCCATCGCCTGACAACTGGTACACCAATTAGCATAAAATTCTGTCAGGGTGGGTTTACCATTGCTGAGGGCAAGCTCGAAAGGTGTCGCTTTTTCCGCTTGCGCTTCCAAAGATACGGAACTAGCGGTGGTTTGAAAGCCAAAGAAAATCGCTACACTAAGGATAACTGCCGTCACTGCCAGCAGCAGATTTCTGGTTTTGTTGGTGGGTGTGGTGGCTGTCATGGACATTTAATCAAAGTTTACTTTGTCCTATTGTAACGATTGCTGCGCTCTTTTAGTATTGGTGTCGATTGAGTTACAATTAAGTTAGAGATGGGTAATAATTATGACCGAAGAAAGACTCGATCGAATAGAGGGACAGCTAAAAAGGCTAGAAGGGGACGTTCATACAATTGAGGGGCGATTAGAAACTTTAGAAAGTAACCTTCAAAACATTGAAAAAAAGCTAGGAGACGTGATCAACCAAATCCGTGAACTTAGTCTTAGCATCGATACCTACCAAAAAGCTGATCAACAGGTAGTTAATTTGGCTTTTGGTCTAATCGTTGCCGCTACTGCTACTATTGTAATTCCAGCCGTTTTCGGCAAATAAGCAAAAAAAGATTCTTTGATCGGAAAGGCTGCATGAAAAAACGCGTTACTCTCACTTTTCCCAAAAAAGCCGTCCATATGCCCGTTACCTATCGACTGGCGAAGGATTTTAACATCGCCGCTAATATTATCCGCGCCCAAGTTGCCCCCAATCAAGTGGGAACATTAGTATTAGAATTATCGGGAGATATCGATGAGTTAGAAGCGGCGATCGAATGGTTACAATTACAAAATATTGGCGTTTCCCAAGTTAGTCGCGAAATCGTCATTGATGAAGAAAAATGCGTCGATTGTGGCTTATGTACGGGAGTTTGTCCCACGGAAGCTTTAACCCTTGATCCCGAAAGTTTTCGTCTTAAGTTTTTGCGTTCCCGTTGTGTGGTTTGTGAACAATGTATCCCCACTTGTCCCGTGGTGGCAATTTCCACAAACTTGTAAAGTAGAAATTATTAAATTAATTTTTTTGCCCATTTAAATAATAGCCATCTCTGGAGATTTTAAGCCTTCATTTGTCTCCAACCCGGTTAATCGTCACAAATATCCCCTTCCCTTTCTGCCTAAAGACCCTTTCTCCGATACCATAGTTAAAAAGAGATTGCTGACTCTGGCCACATCTGTGGGGATTACATACCATTAATCATGGTTTTTTTGCAAAAAATACAAAAAACTTGACATGACTTCTGCCGTTCCTCGCCTTTCCTATCTTGATAGTCCGATTGCTGATCTTCGCAGCCTCTATAACTTTATCCTCAACCCGCAACTGTTAGCCGCAGAAAAGGGAAATCGGTCGATCGTCAGTTTTTGTCAAAAAATTTCCCCCCTTGATCCCCTAGAAATTCTCTCTCGGATTGCTTCTAGCTATCCCACCCATTATTATTGGGAAAATCCCGAACGAGAAACCGCTTTTCTCGGCTACGGCATCGCCTTTGCTGCCACTTTCCACGGCAAACAACGTTTTTTAAAAGCTCAAAAATTTATTGAAAACTGTCAACAAAGAATTATCAAAATTGATAACTATAGCGAGATTACTCCCCGCATCTTTTGCAGTTTCACTTTTTTCGACTCGGAAACAGCCACCCCCTTTCCCTCAGCTAACCTAACCCTGCCTAAGTTTCAAATTATCAAAAAACAGTCGGAATATTTTTTCCTTACCAATCTCTTAATCACCGGCGAAAAAGAAATAGAAAAATCCCTCGAAGAAACTATTAATAACCTCAAAATTATCCAAAATAACTCGAGCAATTGCCGACAAAATCCCCGTCAGGATCCCTGTAGTTATTATATTCATCCTACCTATAATTTTCAAGCGGCTGTTGCCGATGCCCTCCAATCTATCCATGCTCAAAAATTTAGCAAAATTGTCCTCGCTCACGCTCTTGACGTGATTTCTCCCCGTCCTTTTCATCTGGTAAACTGTCTCGATAATTTGCGTCAGCGTCATCCTGATTGCTACACTTTTTCCCTCGGCAATGGACGGGGAGATCATTTTATCGGCGCTAGTCCCGAACGCTTGTTAACTGTCCATCAGGGGCAATTAATCACCGATGCTTTAGCGGGATCCGCCCCCCGGGGAGAAAATGCGATCGAAGATGCTCTCTTTGCCAATAAACTCCTCGCTAGTGAAAAAGAACAACGGGAACATCGGGCTGTTAGTGACTTTATTAACCAAAAATTGCGACAAATTGGCTTAAATCCGCAAAATTCTCCCTCTAGATTGTTAAAACTCTCCAATATTCAACATCTCTGGACTCCTATTCATGCCAAACTAAAACCCTCCATCCATCCCCTCGAAATTCTTGCTCAACTACACCCCACTCCTGCTGTTGCTGGGGTTCCCACCGAGATCGCTTTAGCACAAATTCGTCATTATGAAACCTTCGATCGCTCTCTTTATGCCGCTCCTTTGGGTTGGATCGATTGTCAAAATAATAGTGAGTTTATTGTTGGTATTCGTTCGGCCTTAATTAAAGGCGATCGAGCGCGATTATACGCCGGTGCGGGTATTGTTGCCGGTTCCGATCCGGAAAAAGAACTAGCAGAAATTCAGCTGAAATTTCAAGCTCTCTTAAAAGCTTTAACTTAAACTGTAAGTAAGTAGTTATAATTAAATTGAAGATAGATTTTGCCTTTGATCCCCCCTGCCCCCCTTAATAAGGGGGGTGCCGATCCCCCCTGCCCCCCTTGATAAGGGGGGTGCCGATAGGCGGGGGGATCCCCCTTAATAAGGGGGGTATCTGACAGTTTTTAACACCTACCTACTTAGCTTTTTAGCGAACTAATAACTTAAATAAGCCTAACTTCCCCTTAAAAGGCGGATATTTTAAAGCGGGATTGAACCAAAGAGGTGTTTTCATAATCGCTTTTTGGTGACTAAAATTCTCAAAGGAAAAACGACCATGGTAGCTACCGATACCGCTATTTCCCCGACCACCAAAGGGTAAACTAGGATTAGTAAAATGAAAACTATTGTTGTTAATACAACCTCCCCCAAACTGGACAGATTCTAACCATTTCTTTTCGGTTTTTGCCTTAGTAGTAAACAGATAAAAAGCTAGAGGGTTAGGGTTTTTAGCAATAATTGCTAAAGCTTCCTCAAAAGTGCTAAAGGCAATGATCGGTAAAATTGGACCGAATATTTCCCCTTGCATAATAGGAGCATCGAGGGAAACATTAGTTAATAAAGTTGGTTGAATATATAAATTTTCTCGATCGGTTTTGCCGCCAAAAACAATCTCACCATCTTGGAGAAAGTCAATCAGGCGATCAAATTGTTTCTCATTAATTATCTTACCATAATCAGCACTTAATCTGGCATCTTCACCGAAAAAATTAACAATAGTGTTTGCTAATTCTCTGATCAAATTCTCCTGCTGGGATTGATGTACTAAAACATAATCAGCTGCGATACACATTTGACCACAATTAGAGAATTTTGTCACGGCAATGCGACGGGTTGCCACGGAAATATTAGCATCAGCTTCGATAACACAGGGACTTTTTCCCCCTAATTCTAGAGTAACAGGAATTAACTTTGCTGCCGCTAGTTGATAAATAATTTTTCCTACCCTTGTACTGCCAGTAAAAAATATATGATCAAAGGTAAAACTGTCTAACATATTCGGAATTACTTCCGCACCATCTCCGGGTACAATTAACACATATTCTTCGGGGAATATTTCCTGAATTATTTTAACTACTAATTTTTCCGTCGCTGAGGCAAATTCACTCGGTTTTAATACCGCACAGTTACCAGCAGCAATAGCGCCAACTAAAGGCACTAATAACAATTGGAGGGGATAATTCCAAGCACCAATAATTAAAACCACTCCTAAAGGTTCCCGAATAATTTGACTGGAGGAAGGAAAATTTAAGAGATTAGTTTTAACAGTTTTGGGGTGCATCCATGAGCGCAAATTTTTTAAAGCGTTATTAATTTCCCCCAAAAGGAACCCATTTTCAGTAATCCAACAATCTTCGGGACTTTTCTTTAAATCCCTATATAAAGCTTGATATATCTCTCCTTCATATTTAATAATTGCCTGTTTTAAATTCTCTAACTGCTGACGACGGAATTGATAGGAACGAGTGGCACCACTAACAAAATACTGACGCAATTTGGCTAATTTTTCTGAGTTTGACAGCATCGAAATAATTCCCAAGTTAATAATGAAATTCTACGGCATCCACTGGGGACGAATTCCCGCTAGAGGCAATTCAATTAAATCAGATTTACTTGCTTTCACTCCATCTTGTAGGGGAGGAATTAACATCCACAAACGACCACCGATAATTGTTTCTCCTGAATCGGTAGTCAGGGGATTAGTCGGATTAGTATCATAACTGGTGCGAAGTTGATCAAAAATAATCGCTAAACTATCGGGAGATAAACTAATGTGAATATCACGATAATCGGCTAATTCCAGTAGGGGAGTTACTTGACCAGTCTTCACATCTATTTTAGCAAAATAGGGTTTTTCTTTGTACTCTTGACTGTTAGTAACTAACTCAGTTAACAAACAATATAAATCACTACCAGTGGCATTAAATTGACAATCTATAATCGAACCTTGTAGATTGAGTAAGCGTTTTTGTAATCCTTGATTATTGACATAAAAAAGCGATCGAATATAACGCATTTTAGCATTATCAGTATTAAAATTCACCATTGCCGCAGCCGTACCATCAGCAGAAAAATTCAAAATTCGCCCAAATTTTGGTAAAAAATCTAGGGGTTTTGTTTCAGTTTTTAAAGGCAAAAGGGCGATTCCTTCCCCCTGGGTGACAGCCAAAGTTTTACTATCAGGTGCGATCAAAAATTCTCCGCCTTGGATGTTTAATTGTTGGGGTTTTTCCCCCGATTTAACTGCCCATAAATCGAAGTTAATCGGATTGCGGCGCTCAATTCTCTGCACGACAATAGTTTCCCCATCTTTAGCTAAATCAAAATGATTATTTTGATAATCTTTATTGTCTAGCACTAACTCAATTTTTGGGGAAGATTGGCCAAAATCAACTTGGTAAAGCTGTAGTTCACGAATTCCCTCTATCCCCTGATTTTTCGCCACGGCCGAAAAGAGAATTTTTTTACCATCAGGATAGAATTCAAAAGCCATAACGGTCAAATTTGCGGGGGTTAAGAGGGTTTTCTTCTCCTCCGTCAAGTTATAAAAAATTAATCTTCCCTGTTCTTCCCCATTAGTGCCAATATAGGCAAAAGCACGATCGCGACTTTTAAATTCTCTTTCAAAAATTGCCAGGGTTTGTCCTAATCGATTACCGCTGCGAAATTGTTCCCGCGCACCTTCAATTTGCAGATGATATTTTTCTCCGTAGGGAATGGGAGAAGTGAGGGTATAAGCTAATCGTCTTCCGGCCCAACTAAACTTCCCCGGCAGCGGAGGATCGATAACTAGATTTTTTTCTACACTAGCATGATCCATGGGGCGATCAAAAGTGATAATAAATGCTTGATCTTCCGCGCCAATTTCTCGATTTTCCCAGCTAAATTCCTTGACCCTTAGACCTGTTTGTAAAAGACATTGATTACCACAGCTATTACCCAACCAAATTAAGCCGCCAATTACTAAGGTTAGGGATACAATTAATGTTATCGCTAATTTATCAATCGGTTGTAGTTGTAAGGTTTTCAGCATTATAGTAGATGGTTAGTAACAACAACTGCTCACTGCTCACTGATAAGTAGGGAGGCACAATTATTTGTAGGATGGGTTAGCGGTAGCGTAACATGATTGGGCGTTGGGTTTCATGCTTCAACCCAACCTACGTTCATCTTATATTTAATTCCACCCACCTACTTAACTGCTCACTGCTCACTGATAACTGCTCACTGATAACTGATAACTGATAACTGATAACTGATAACTGCTCACTGATAACTGTTAATATCCGTAGGGATCAACGGGAGTGGGTATAGGTTTCACGGATTTAGCCTTAATTACTAATTGTCTTCTGCTGGTGGATTTTCCCACCTCTACCGGTAAAGATTCCGTGGCCATTTCTCCAGTGATTTCTAACCAAGTATCATTGGGATATTGACCGCGACTTCCTGATAGTTTCACCGGTAAACCGACGGGATAAGCATCTACGGCACAACAGGTAAGAATAAAGCGACTAATTAATAAATAATTATCGGGTAATTGGGGCAATTGCACCACAAAACCTGTGACTTTTACCGGTTGTCCTGTGTAAGCATCAGGTTCGGGGTAAGCATTCAAAGTTCTTACCCATTCAATTAAACTTTTTTCCTCCGGTTTAACGGTAGTACCAAAGGATTGAGTTTGCACGCGAGTTAGGGGTAAAGATTCACTAATTCCCCTCTGTAATGCGATTTGACTGCTGAGGGGCTGCGGGGCGATAAATAGGCCTAAAAGGGCAGTTATTACTAATAAACCTGAGCCAAAATGTTGGGGAAGAATGGTAATATGCGATCGATTATCATTACTATCTAAATTAATCTTTTTTTGCCACTGTTTTAATAATGTCCAAAGCTTGACTAATCCTAGGGCAAATAAAGCAATACTGGTGATGAGAACCAGGATAAAATAATTAGGATGGATCAGTAAATTTAATTGTCCAGTTATCCAGTATTTAAATAGTAACGAACCCCAACCGATTAGGGCAATAATATCGATAAATTGGGGGGCGATTATTTTTAGACGTGATGAATTCATGGGAAAAACTATCTAGGAACTGACCTAGAATAAATAACTGTGAGCCAAGGTGAGTAAAAAAGTCATTTGCGCTGCTAAAGCAAAGAGATAAATTAACATTCTTGGTTTAAAAATAGACAACATTAAACCAATCCCTTTCAGGTCAATCATTGGACCAAACACTAGAAAAGCCAGCAGGGAACTACTGGTAAAACTAGAGGCAAAGGAGAGAGCAAAAAAAGAATCAACTGTGGAACAAATCGAAACAATGACCGCTAACAGCATCATGGCCAAGATCGAAGTAATCGGATCCTGACCCAAATTAAGAACAAATTCCCGGGGAACAAACACCTGTAAACCCGCCGCTATAGCACTTCCTAAGATTAACACTCCTCCTAATTCGCGTAATTCCATCACCACGTTTTCCAGAAAAGTTAACCAGCGCCTTTTCATCGGGATTGCTTGCACTGCCGGTAGGACAGCAGTAGCGGCAAAACTTTCATCTAAGCGCAAAGTTTGCCCGGAATTACCGATCAGAAAAGAACCGGATTGTAGTAGTAGTGGGATAGATTCTTTTTCCGGTGTTTGCGGTTGCCAATTGAGACTTTTTGCCAAAGAGGTTTGTAGGAGCGGTCGGGGATCTTTTTGGATACTAAAGATAATACCGATAACCGTAGCGATGAACAAAGAAAAGATAACTCGATAGAAAACAATTTCCGGTTGATCGCGAAAAGCTACCCAAGTGGACCAGATAACAATCGGGTTAATTGTCGGCGCTGCTAAGAGAAAACTAACCGCTACTGCATTCGGCATTCCTTGCACAAGTAAACGTCGCGCCACCGGCACATTGCCACACTCGCAGACGGGAAACAAAAAACCAATACATCCCCCCACAAATGCTCCTAAAACAGCATTTCGAGGCATCAGAGCAACTAGGCGACGTTCATCGACAAATATTAAAAGAATACTAGAGAGAATCACCCCTAGCAGTAAGAAAGGCATCGCTTCCACCAACAGGCTCAGGAATAGCGTAAAGGCATTTTGTAGTTGACTCATCTATCCTCGCCTTGGCAATTAGAGGTTTAAGGGTAAAGACTTAGGGACCCTAGAAAAAGGTTCATCTATCAGTTATCAGTGACCAGTTATCAGTTATCAGTTATCAGTGACCAGTTATCAGTTATCAGTGACCAGTTATCAGTTATCAGTTATCAGTGACCAGTTATCCGTTACCAGTTATCCGTTACAGCCTTTCTCGTCAAGATGAAGTATAACCCAATTTGGTATTGACGACCAACTCCCCAAAACGAAAACTTCGTACCTCACCATTAAGATAACTGTTAGAGCAGAACGTAGGTTGGGTTGAAGCATGAAACCCAACGCTGTTAGAGCAGATTTGAGTTTTCAGTCCACTGATTACTGTTTACTGATCACTGAACTAGAGGACTCGATTAAGTTTGCCGCTTTGATAACCTTCTAGATCGAGGGTGACATAGATAAAGCCTAATTTTTGCAGATCAGCGACTAATTCGCTTAAATTTGTCCGATTAATAAAGTCGGGAATTGCTGCTGCCGGTAATTCAATCCGTGCCGTATCGCCGCTCGATCGCACCCGTAATTGACGATAACCTAATTTTCGCAGATAAATCTCCGCCCGTCCGACTCTTTGCAATTTCTCCAGGCTAATTTCCTCCCCGTAGGGAAAACGGGAACTTAAACAGGGTTGCGCCGGTTTATCCCACCAAGGTAAATTTAAGTAACGAGATAGTTGACGAACTTCGCTTTTTGTGATAGCAATTTCCGCCAAAGGTGAACGAGCGCCGCGCTCCCTAGCGGCTTGAATTCCGGGACGATAATCCCTTAAATCATCAGCATTAACGCCATCGATGACGTAGGAATAACCACGAGCGAGAGCAAGGGGTTTAAGGGTGTCGTGTAGCTCACTTTTGCAGAAATAACAGCGATTAACGGGATTACTGGTGTAATTGGGGTTATTCATTTCCTCGGTTTCCACCAATTCATGCCGAATACCGATATAATCGGCCTGAGCGATCGCTTCTTCTAATTCTTCCGGCAGTAGGGAAGGGGAAACCGCCGTAATTGCCAATGCTTGACTCCCTAGCAGATCATAGGCCACTTTGGCCACTAGGGTACTGTCCACGCCCCCAGAATAGGCAATCAGAGCTTTTTCGCTGGTTTTTAAGAGGTTTTGTAATTGTCCGAGTTTATCAAGTAATTGACTGTCCATGGCGGCGATTTTGGCAACTGGTTTAGGGAGACCGTTTTTTATATTGGGTATAGACAAGTAAGTAGGTGGGTGGAATTAAATATAAGATGAACGTAGGTTGGGTTGAAGCATGAAACCCAACGCCCGATTATGTTACGCTACCGCTAACCCATCCTACAAATAATTTTGCCTCCCTACTTAGCTTAAGCCACTTGTCCCAAGAATTTGCGGCAATGAGGTAAGTAGTCGTGCAAAATAAATTTCCTAGTCAAGATAGGCACTCATGCAAGGGGCAAGAGGTGGTTAGATATGTGTAATTAATTTTGCCTAGGTACTTAGTATAATTATAAATGTCTTTTAGCTTAACCCTCTCTACATGACAACAAATCTCACAGACTATAAACATATTGCAATTGATCATCGGGGAGTACCAATAATTGCGGGTTCTACCCTGAAAGTGATTGATCTAGTTATGGCACAAATAGCCTACGGTTGGACTCCAGCAGAAATTCACATTAACCATCGTGATTTAAGTATGAGTCAAATTCACTCAGCATTAGCTTACTATTGGGAACATAGAGATGAATTAGATCAAGCTATCCAAGCTGATTTAGAATTTGCCCAAAAAATGCGAGAAAAAGCTGGAGATTCTCCCTTTGTTAACCGACTTAAAGCACAGGCAATAAAGTAGTGAATCTCAAACTTTAGGCTCTTCGGGACTTGGTATGGTTCGATAGGGGGGCATAAATCGACTAAATCCTTATCTGGTAAGGGATTTAATTGATTAGTTCACTCTAGATCGCAAACAATTGACAAAAATTGCGGTAATGTCTGTCTCTATAAGGGTTTCATTCCTTATAACCCCGTCCATTGCATAAGACAAACCGAAGAACC
>NZ_JADBVE010000155.1:0-5630 GCF_020245285.1 Microcystis sp. M31BS1 | reverse complement strand
CTGGAATTATGTTAAATTCTTTACTCAGCCTGTGCCGATTATTTTTAGCAAACTCTCCTAGTTCTCTATAACCTGAGTATCCTAGCATTGTTCCTAGTATTATTACTACTAATACTATCCATAAAGGGTGTCTTTTTCCTTGATCTTTCCGAAAGTCCTTGACTTGTTTTAGTTTTTCTATTAAGCTCAACATATCTTTCAAAAGTTCGCGTTCACTTCTCATTTTACAAAGACAGTGATCGCTTTTACTTTTGATATTCTGATGGGAGAATGAAACAGCCCTAGGATCAAGGGGGGATCAGCACCCCCCTTATTAAGGGGGAATTAAGGGTAGGGTTGATTCATGAATCAACCCTACCTTGAATCAACCCTAGGGATAAAGGGGGGATAAAAGGCAAAATCTATTTAATTAGAACCATTTACTTATTTCCCCCTAACCTAATTGTTTTAAGAGCAAACCAATGAGCGCACCAGCAATAATTAACCAAGTAGAATTAACCTGAAAACGTAGTAAAAGAATACCAGAGACAAGAGATAGAATGATAGCCAATAAATTAAAAGGTAAATTCCCGTAGGGTTGTAACCAAGTAGCTAGAGCTAAATTAAAAATTACCGCTACCATTAAAGCCACTGCACTAGCATTAATTGCGTCTAAAAAAGCCCCTGCCCAAGCAGATTGTCTCAGTTTAGGAATGAGAGGATTAAGTAATAAAACAAAGATAAAAGAAGGAAAGAAAATCGCTAGAGTTGCCACAATTGCCCCCGATACTCCTAATATTTGATAACCGATAAAAGTGGCTGTGGATAACACCGGACCGGGGGTAAATTGACCCACAGCAATAGCATCTAATAATTGTTGCTGGGTTAACCATCCTCTCCCCTGCACTAAATCCCCTTCTAAAAAGGCAACTAACACATAACCACTACCAAATAAAACACTACCCACCTTGAGAAAAAATAGCCCTAATCCTGTTAATGTCGGTGGGATATTGCTAGGAGTAGCAACCGCCGTCGCACCGCCTATTCCTGCCACAATCAGGGGAAAAGTAGCGAATTTTTTTAGGATAAACATCCCGATAATTCCGCCTAACAGTAAAGCGATAATTTCATTTAAACCTAAGATTAATAATCCGATAACTCCCAATCCGATGAACAGTAATTGACGGGTTTTCAGTGCCTTTTTGCCTAAGCGCCAGAGTGCCTGAAAAATCACCGCAATTACTACCGGTTTAATCCCCGCAAAAATCGGAGCCACATCGGGTAAAGTCCCGTAGGTGGTATAAATCCAAGCTAGAAAACCCGTAATTAACACCGCAGGAGTAATAAAACAAACCCCCGTGATTATTAAACCCGCTAAACCACCAAAAATATAACCGATATGAATAGCCATTTCCGTGGAATTAGGACCGGGAATCAGATTAGTTGCCCCCACCAAATCGAGAAATCGCTCCTTAGTCATCCAACCGCGACGCTTAACCACTTCTTCCTCCATTAAAGCGATATGGGCAGCCGGACCACCAAAACCGATAATGCCGATTTTGAGAAATAAAAGGGCAAGTTGCGAGAGATTGGGAGGCGATGAAGTCAGCATTTTCTGATTACCAATAGTTTTTCTAGAATCAAGTTTATATCCAAAAGAATAAGCCTAAGTTAAATTATTAAGTAAGTAGTTATAGTTAAATTGAAGATAGATTTTGGGTTCGATCCCCCCTTAATCCCCCCTTAATAAGGGGGGTGCCGATCCCCCCTTAATCCCCCCTTGATAAGGGGGGTGTCTGACAACTTTTAACACCTACCTACTTAGCTAGATTTCGTCAATTCCAAAATTCCATAATTGCAAAAGCTTTTTACTCAAACTCAATTATAAGTATTTAATGCTCCCGTTCAAGTAAATTTGATACAAAAAAAGTTAAGAAAACTTTATAAATAATATTGATTAATTTGTTTATAATGAACCCCATTAATACCCACTGAAACCCATCAGCACCCCCCTTATTAAGGGGGGCAAGGGGGGATCAAACCTTACTAAGGTTAGTCAACAAACCATAGACAATAATCAATTATCACAATCGATGCTAATCTATGCAAAAAAAACTCTATGGACAGCCTACCGCCTAACACTAACCAGTTTTCAGATACCCAAGAGCCAGCAGCGAGTCCATCTCAGCGCCAAGCAGTGCCGGTCAATTATGAGTACAGCCTCAATCTGCCGGAATTACTCAACCAGCTTGACCTCTCGGTGTTGATTTCCACCTACCAAGCGGGACGAGTGGCCAGCATTGGCACTTATCAAGGACAAATACGGGTGAGTTTCGCCCATTTTGACCAAGCAATGGGTTTAACCCGAACCGCTACCGGAATTGCTGTGGGCGCTCGTCAGGCAATTTGGAATTTACCCGCTAATCGAGAGATTGCCCCCCAGATTAAACCGGAAGGGGAACAGGATATCGCCTTTTTAGCTCGTTCTTCTCACCTCACCGGTCCGATTATGGGTCATGATTTGGCTTTTGGCAGTAATCGCCTTTGGGTGGTCAATACCCTATTTAACTGTCTGGCAACCATCGAAGGAAATTGGAGTTTTCTCCCCCAGTGGAAACCGCCCTTTATTACCGAGTTAGTCCCCGGAGACCGCTGCCACCTCAATGGCTTGGCTATGGCTGAAAATAGCGGCACTCCCGTATATGTAACGGCATTGGGGGAAACCAACGAGGAAAGCCTCTGGCGAGAGAATAAGGCCCAGGGCGGATGCTTAATTGATGTGCCGAGGGGAGAGGTGATTTTGCGGGGTTTAGCTATGCCCCATTCTCCCCGTCTTTACCAGGGTAATCTCTATTTTCTCAATTCCGGTTATGGAACCTTGAACCGTTGGCATCCCCAAACTGGCAGCACGGAAATCATCGCCGAATTGCCCGGTTTTACCCGGGGTTTAGACTGTTGGGAAGGTCACGCCTTTGTCGGGTTGTCCCAAGTGCGGGAAACGGCGGTTTTTGGCGGTTTACCCCTGGATGAGCGGCGTAATCAATTGCGGTGCGGGTTGGCTATCGTCAACCTGTCCACCGGTCAACTGGTGGCAACTTTTTGGTTCAATAGCGGCGTGGAGGAGGTTTTCGCCGTCTCCGTCCTGCCGGGCTACCGCAACCCGGCACTGATTGGACCAGACACCGACCTCGACGGCACTCAATCCGTCTGGATGGTGCCTTCTTTAGGGGCTTAATTTTGTAATTTTCACCCTATTATTCAGGAAAAAATCATGTCAACTCCTTAAAATGACTAACCCTACTATCTTAGAAGAGCTACTAAAATGAGCAGTTACCGCTAATTCTCTCGCGGAATTTAAGCAGTCTTTGGCAAAAATCAATATCTAGAAAACGGGTTTCTTCAAGAAACCCGTTTTCTGGGTAAGAAACCCGTTTTCTGGACTTATGGCGAATCACCTGAATCAGTGAACAGTTGTTAGCCTTTTGGTAACTGATTCAGGTAATTGCATTTGCGTCTCTTGGTTATAATTCACAAACAGGCTATAATGTTAGTAAAACAACGTTAATCTCTAAGGTTTATCAATGACTCAAATATTGATCGAAATTCCCGACGAATTAATATCTCGTTTGCAAGAACAAAAATCCTCGGTTCAAGAGATTGTTATCAAAGCTTTGGAAAATTATGTTCAAGCTGAATTACCAGATATTACCAAGACTCGTACTTGGGAACTTTGTGGAAGTTTAGAAATTGTCCAACCTGAGCCTAAATATATTATCGGACAAGATAATCGGGGTCAAGTTGTAACTAACTACGCTGAAAACATCGATGAAATTATTTATTAAAAATTGTGGACAAAGAAATTATTGTTGATACTTCTGCTTTAATTGCCTTTTTTGTCAAATCTGAAACTCATCACGAAAGCGCTCAAAAATATTACTTAGAAAATCCTCATAATAAGTAGTCGTGCAAAATTAATTTCCTAGTGAAGATAGGCAAGAGGCAAGGGGCAAGAGGCAAGAGGTGGTTAGATATGTGTAATTAATTTTGCTTAGGTACTTAATTGGATTATTCTCGAATCGGTATTCGATGAAACTGTGACTTGGATTCGGAGCAAGGTATCTAGTCGAGCCTCAATTCAAGTGGGTCAAATACTAAGAGAAGATCATCGTTATATCAATGTGTCAGATAGCGATGATCTGGCAATATGGGAAGCTTTCTGTAAGTACAATGATAAAAAATGGAGTTACACAGATTGTTCTATTTTAGTTATGGCTCATCGTTTACAAATATTTAAGGTATTCGCTTTTGATGAGCATATTCGTCAAATGGCAGGATTAGGAATTGTTTGTGTCCCATAAACTAATAAAAATACAATTTATGAACGTCGTTCAGATTGCATATCTTGCAACAACCCACGAAACTGAGAAAATGGGTTTCTCAAAGAAACTATTTAGAAAACGGGTTTCTTAAAGAAACCCGTTTTCTGTAAATTTTTGTTATATCCCCCTTGAAAAATTGGCGATTGTTTGCACAAAATAGTCGAAGTCATCCTTTACAGTCAGCGTCATGACTTCTACCCTGTTGCCGAGCCTTTCTGCTATTGACGATGTTTTGTTCAATTTTGCTCAATCTAATGGCTTGAGTCAAGTTAATCAGGTGGATAGTGTGAGAAATCAGGGTTTAACCGCACCCGAATTAAATACTGTAGTTTTCCTCGATGCTGGTGTTACCGATTATCAAAGTCTCCAAGCTGGGGTAATCCCTGGAGTCGCCACGGTTATTCTCTCTCCCAAGGAAGACGGAATCGAACAAATCTCCGCTTTTTTACGACAAAATCCCCAGATTAGCACCATTCACCTCGTTTCTCATGGTGCGCCTGGATGCTTATATTGAGGGAATTGTCAACTCAATTTAACAAATATTTACGATTACCGCCAACAGTTACAGAATTGGGCAAAGATTAATCGTATTCTACTTTACGGTTGTCAGGTTGCGGCGGGAGATGCGGGGACAGAGTTTATTAATAAATTGTCCCAAATTACTGGGGCAAAAATAGCGGCTTCCAGCGGACGGGTAGGAAATGCCGCCTTAGGAGGAAGTTGGGAGTTAGAGGTGAGTTTACCCGCGACAAAGGGAGAGAATCAAACTTTTGTTGAAACATTAGCTAAGATGTAGATGTAGGTTGCTCTCATGGGAAGTTTGGTGACGACAAGTAGCATTGATGATATTTATGGGGAATAATGAATCTAGAGGATCGCCTAACTTTCTGATTGACAGCGACTCGCCATGAACCAAACAACCGCCAATTATGATGAACCCTGGAAAGAAGCATTAACCGAGTATTTTGAAGCGTTTTTATGCTTCTTTTTTCCTGAAGTTCACCAACTAATCAGTTATCAGTTATCAGTTATCAGTGACTAATTGGAAGCAAGTAAGTGGGTGAGTGGAATTAAATATAAGATGAACGTAGGTTGGGTTGAAGCATGAAACCCAACGCCAGATTATGTTACGCTACCACTAACCCATCCTACAAATAATTGTGTCTCCCTACTTAGCAATCCTTTTGCTATAATAGTCATGGCACACCTGAAAACAAAAGCGACTACTGGGAAGCTGCCAGAACGGGAACAGTGGAAGTGGAGGTTAATCAG
>NZ_JADBVE010000154.1:0-23199 GCF_020245285.1 Microcystis sp. M31BS1 | reverse complement strand
TCCCCAACTCCTTCGGTCTATGGCAATATATACTAATCCTTTTATTGTGAATCTCTCCTGCTGTTTTAACATCTCTTTTAAGCAGAGAAACCAGATTTTTTCAATATTCAGAATTTCCAGCTTTAAAAATCTTTTTAGTTTTTTTCTCCGACTCTCAAACAGGATCGGTATTGGCAGTGCTTCTGCTAATATCTCTAACTTAGCTTGCTTTAGTATTTGCCAGGTTCCAACTATCATTAACAACAGTAGATATCTGGCTCGTCCCAGTTCATTTTCTAACACTTTCTGGTATAGTTCACTTATCATTTTCGTTATTTAGGTCATATATGGTAAATATGACTTATCTTTTTTTGGAGTCTGTGTCTGTATTTTATGCTACATAAGCTTTTCAGCTTGCTTGTCCCCCTGTCAGCGTTTAGGGTCTCGAAAACCGTATACGCATTCAATTCATCTTCAACATTAATCTGAATAAATAAGAGTCTTTTGGCAACGGTATCCGTTAAAAAAATTGCCAGTTCTTTTCCACTGTTAACTACGCTTGTAAGCTTTGGCAATGAATCCGAAAAGTATTGAAAAGCTTTCCATAGGAGTTGGTTGGATTTTGCGAGCGATCGAGGATTGCGAGGAGGTCTAAAGTTAATGAGACGACTTTGATAAAAATCATTATTATTTTCATTCAAAATTAATTTACTAGATTCTTTTAAAGAACCCAGATCTTTATTACTCAAATAACCGCTTTTGAGAAGCCGTTGTCGTTCTCTATTCGCTTCCGCTTCTTCCCCCCGATCGATTAACGTTTGAATTTTTTCGATAATCGCTATAGCGAGAATACTAATCGTTACCAATCGTTGTTGTCCGTCAATAATTGTAAAATCCGTATCCGATCGCTGGGAACCCTGTAAAACGATCGCTCCCATGTAATGACTAGAATCGGGGTTTTCATAGAGCGTTTGAATATCCTGCCAGAGATCTTCCCAATTTTCTTCCTTCCACGAATAATCTCTTTGAAAAGGGGGAACTCGGTAGATTTTGCCATTGCCGATGAGATCGCTAAAATTGCTGGTTCGGGTATCTAATAGATGAGTACGGGGCATAGGTTCGATCGGCAGTCAGTTCATCACTTCTAACTTACCAAATATCGGCCGATCGGGTTCTTCGGGAATTGTTATGCAAATAATTAACTTAAAATAAAATTCGATGAGAGCAACTACGCTCAAAAGTAGCTAAAATTCATACAGGAAAGGACTTAAGGCACAAATAGGTTAATACCAAAAGATAGACAATTGAGTTAAGATTTGATATAACAGCCAAAAACGAGATTATTTTACCTATGATAGTTGACAAATTTTTGAACCTAAAAGGAACCTCTATTCAAGGCTATCGACACCTAGAAAATATCGGTATATTTTGACGAATTGAATCAAAAAATAAAAAAGCAACCTGTCCTCGTTGTGGGTTAGATAGCGATAAACTACACCAAAATCATCGACATTTAGTCAAAGATTTACCGCTCTCAGGCTAACCAGTGTACCTACAAGTTAATCGTCGTCAATTTAAGTACGTTAATTGTCAGAAACCCTTTAGCAAAGAGTTAGATTTTGTCGCAAATGTCATCTAACCTACTACCTTTCGCTAACCATGAAAGTAAGCGAATTGCTTCTAGTGCATTACTTTTACCTGACGCATTAGCACCGATTAAAAAGGTGATGGGTGCTAGAGATAAGGTTGCCTCCTTATAGCTTTTGAAATTCCCAAGAGTCAGGGATGTTAACATACTTTTAAATTAAGGTATTTAAAAACATCTAAAGTAAGGGGATTAGGGTTTTATCAGATTCTTCATTCCAGCTACGGCACAACCTAGCCCAGCTAGACCCAGTGTAGCACCTCCAAGATAAAGCGTGGGTTGTACGAAAAATCTTATGAACTGATTTTGCACCTCCTTATCAGCTTTATACGTTTTGGCAGCGTTGGTAGAATCGGTCCAAGATTTAAGCGATCTTTACGCGCAGAAAACGGGTTTCTTCAAGAAACCCGTTTTCTATCAAAAAAAAGGGGCTCTTCTAGGTTCTGTGTGATAAGTTTAACTTACAATATGATCGATCGATCTTTGTGTCCTTTGTGTCTTTGTGGTTCGTTCCACCCCCTCGCTAGGAGGAATGTATCTTAGAATACATTTTACCCACCAAACCTGGGAGAGCCAAAAAAGGGAGGTCTAAGAACCCCCCTCAACAGTTAATAATTAGGGTTCTTCGTTACTTGTTATGGTTCGATAGGGGGGCATAAATCGACTAAATCTTTATCTGGCAAGAGACTTAATTGATTAGTTCGCTCTAGAGCAAAAACAATTGATAAAAATCTCCAAATGTCTTTCTCTATAAGGGTTACATACCTTATACCCCCCGTCTATTGCATAACACAAACCGAAGAACCGAATTTACCAATGTCAAGGTCGATGATCGCACTAAAATAGGCTCTCTCAGTGTTAGTTATTATTACCCGCTCGGATCAGCTTAGGAAAAAACTTGAGAAAAGTTTCATATTAGATTATAATTTTCGTTTGAGACTGTCATAGGAGATTAAAGGTATGTCTCGATTTATTAAGCGTTTAGAAGCGATTGGAATACATGGAAGATTTGATATTAATCTTGATTTTCAAGATGGAGTTAATATTATTCATGGAAGTAATGGCACAGGCAAAACCACTGTATTGCATATTCTTGCTAATGCCGTAAACGAAGATTTTAGACGTTTTGGCCATTTAAAATTTCAAAAATTAACCATTACATTAGATGATGATACGGAAATATTGATAGAACAGCAGAATTCTCCTCAAACAGTAACAACAGTCTTTGTTAATAATCAAAAAATCTATTCTTACAGTTTTGCAGAATTATTAGAAGAAGAAAAGCAAGAAGAAAATAGCGAAATTTTATTCTCTCAATTCTCTCCACGTTATTATCCATCATCTTCTAAGAAGAAGCAAGATATTGACTTAAAAGCAACTTATTTCCCTGCTTTTAGAACAATGATTGAGGCATGGGCTACCTTAGATGAAAATGAAATTAGACATTTTGCCCGAAGATCACCTAATTTTAGAAAAGTTCTAAGAAGTTCCGCCAGATCAACCGAATTAGCTCGGATTCTATTTGGGAAATTTGTCCCTAGACTTGAGTATCCTTCACCGATAGAAATAGAAGAACATATTAATTCAGAATTAACAGAAGCTCAATTAAAAATTGCTAGTCTTGATAGAAATTTGCTTTCACAAGCTTTTCTTCAATTTTCTCAAGCTATTTCTCAATCATTTGAGACAGACGATAATACAAAAGAGCCAGACGAAGTTATTACAGAAATAATAGAACTTTCGGAAAAATTGCAAAATTCACCTTTTCAAGTTAATCGTGATCAATCAGATGATGTTTATAACAAATTAATAGAACAGTTGAGAGCCTTTGAATCATATCCAGAATACAAAACTATTGCTAGTAGAGTTTTATCCGTGTATAAAAGATCTCTTCAACAAAGACTAGATGCACAAATAAAAGCTTATTCTAGTATTGAAAGATATCTTGAATCAGTCAATGGATTTTTAGAGAGAAAGCAATTAAAAATAGGTTCTACAAGCTTACCTCAAGGCAGAGGGAAATTAGGTGTTAAAATTGGTGATGAAGAAGCTATTCATAGTCTGCAAATTTTGTCTTCTGGAGAAAGACAAGTCGTAGGTTTAATTTATGCCGCCAGTCACATGACAGGTGGTAGGGTTGTCTTAATTGATGAACCTGAAATTTCACTTCACATTGATTGGCAACGTAAATTATTACCAGAAATGGTTAAACAACTTGATGAGAAACAACTCATTATTTGTACTCATTCTGCTGTAATTGCATCCAAATATCTAGAGAGAATGATAAAACTTGAACTACAACCAACGGCAAACGCTAATATAAATACCGATACTCTTGGAAGTGAAGATCAAATCTATATACTAAATGATGATTTGGAAGACATTGACATTCCCTTTTAAAAATTTAGATAATTATCGACTTTATGAATGGATTACAGTTAACTCCTGAAGAATACGTTACTGAAATAATTATGTCAAATGATAGGTTTTTGTTGCTAGAAGGAGCCGATGATGAGGATTTTTTTACTATTATTTGTAATCTTTTAAAACAAAATGAAGCTCAGATTTCAGCAGAAAAATTATATTTATTGAAAAAAATTAATATTGATACTGCGCAGCGAATACAAGGAGAATTAGGAAATAGAGCTAAGATAGAAAAAATCTGTGATTTAGTTGCCCAAAAGCCGCCAGATGTTAACAATAGAGTTTTGGGCTTTGTTGATCGAGAATTTAGAGAATTTGAATGGAGCAATGATTTAAAAGATCATATTAAAACTCATAAAATTAACAAGAGATTAATTTGGAGTAGAGGTCATTCAATTGAAAACTATTTTTTTGAAATATCAACGTTGAAAAAGGCATTCAACGATTATTTAGTCAGTAGTTTTTATCAAGAAGCATTTGAAATTTTTGAATCTAAATTTGAGCATACTCTCAGAATAGCTTGTGCTTTGAGTTTAGCAGGTTTATCAGAAAATTTACTTACGCCTATTGCTACATCAGTAAATTGGCAGTGTATAGATATCACCTCCACATCTCTGAAAATTGATTTAGAAGAATGGGGTAAGATATTGAATAAAAAACTCAAACTAGATCAACTTCGGATTCAAAAGCTATTTAATAAATTTGAAGTCTATTTGAATATGACCAATCAATGTGACATTGAAACCTCAAGATGGTTATCTCATGGACATATAGGATTTAATTTTATGTTTGTTGTTTATAGTAAATGTCTTTATATAACAGCCTCAGACTTATCGGATCCTCGGAAAAATCCTAGTCAAGAAGCCGAGAAAGTTAATCAATATAAAAACACACGCTTCCGCACAGTAGCAAATGCTTGGGTTAGAAATCAATCTGTAGAATTTCAAGGTAATAACCTTAATGATTTTCCAATCAAGTGTTTTTGGATGTTAATCAACGATTTTCAATAACAAATGATAGAAAAAAAGGGAGGTCTAAGAACCCCCCTCAATAGTTAATAATTAGATGACAACCAAATTAGTAGCGGCCAGCATTGGGTTTATGAACAATAAAGCTCATGGTTTGACATTGTTTGATGTTGTCAAAAGCGATAACGCGGATGTAGCAATCAGAATATTCAGTGCGGCACTCGCGAACTTCATTAAGAACTTCTTGGGGACCAGAAACAGAGAATAAAGGCAGTTTCCACATCGTCCAATGATAATCTGCGGGTTTGGGGTCTTTTTCAAATTCCACAGCAGGAATATAACCCTGATCGATCATGTATTGAATTTGTTTAGCAATTTGTTGATCGGTGAGGGGGGGCAAGTAGGAAAGAGTTTCGTAACGCTTCTCTTTAGGTAAAGTTTTCATGGGTTTCTTGATTCCTTATGGGTTGGGTAGATCATCAACATCGAGATTTAATTCCGATGTCTCTGGTTGACTTATAGCAGTACGGGTGAGACGTTCCAAAAGTTGCCGACGATGTTCGGTATTGTCATTAATAATTCCCGTTTTTACCATCTCTGGCAAGAACTCTAAAACCTGTTCGGCTAAATGTTCTCTTACCGTCATGATCCGCAAAACTAACTCTTTATTCTCAGTCATTAACCCCGCAATATAGGCCTCGCCATCCTGAATGGAATGGCTAGAAGTATAGTGACTCAGCCAAATAGCTAAAGTGGGATTAGTTTCTGACAATTGATCGATAATCGTGCGAACCGCTTGGTAAGTTAGGTAACTTTGTAAGACTTTCGCGGTATCTTGAGCAACTTTTTTCGGATACATTTTATACAGTTTTCAGTTATTGGCTAGGCAGTTATCAGTGTTGAAATTCTAGCGACTGCTTGCCGATTTTGGGCAAGTCCCCGGCATTATTTTGCACCGATAACTGCTAACAACCTTCTGAAGGGCTGTATTAGAGGGTATCCATAGCCTCGAACTCGAATTTGATTTCTTTCCAGAGTTCGCAAGCGGCAGCCAGTTCAGGACTCCAACGGCAAGCTTCCCGGATAACGTCGTTACCTTCGCGGGCCAAGGAGCGACCTTCGTTACGAGCTTGGATACAAGCTTCCAGAGCCACACGGTTAGCGGTGGCACCCGGTGCGTTACCCCAGGGGTGGCCGAGGGTTCCACCACCGAACTGTAAGCAGGAATCGTCACCGAAGATTTCCACCAACGCGGGCATATGCCAAACGTGGATACCACCAGAAGCAACGGGCATTACCCCGGGTAAGGAGGCGTAGTCTTGGGTGAAGAAAATACCACGAGCGCGATCTTCTTCCACATAGTCTTCACGCATCAGGTCAACAAAACCCATCGTGATGCCGCGTTCACCTTCGAGTTTACCGACAACGGTTCCCGAGTGCAGGTGATCACCACCAGAGAGACGTAAGCACTTAGCTAAAACGCGGAAGTGGATACCATGATTTTTCTGACGGTCGATAACCGCGTGCATTGCCCGGTGAATGTGGAGCAGTAACCCTTTGTCGCGGCAGAATTTCGCCAGGGTGGTGTTAGCGGTGAAACCACCAGTGAGGTAGTCGTGCATGATGATGGGGGTTTTGATTTCGGCGGCGAATTCAGCCCGTTGCATCATCTGCTCGCAGGTAGGAGCGGTTACGTTTAAGTAATGTCCTTTAACTTCGTTGGTTTCTGCTTGGGATTTAACGATCGCCTCTTGGACAAAGAGGAAACGATCGCGCCAACGCATGAAGGGTTGAGAGTTAATATTTTCGTCGTCTTTGGTGAAGTCTAAACCACCGCGGAGACATTCGTAAACGGCACGACCGTAGTTTTTAGCGGAAAGGCCGAGTTTGGGTTTGATGGTGCAACCGAGTAAGGGGCGACCGTATTTGTTTAATTTGTCCCGTTCAACGGTGATACCGTGGGGAGGACCTTGGAAGGTTTTGATTAAAGCGACGGGGAAACGGATATCTTCTAACCGGAGACCGCGTAGAGCTTTGAAACCGAAAACGTTACCAACGATCGAGGTGAGGATGTTGGTGACGGAACCTTCTTCAAATAGATCTAAAGGATAGGCAACGAAACAGAAGAACTGGTTATCTTCGTTGGGTACGGGTTCGATATCATAACAACGGCCTTTATAGCGATCGAGGTCGGTTAAGTTATCGGTCCAAACGGTGGTCCAGGTACCTGTGGAAGATTCCGCCGCTACTGCCGCACCTGCTTCTTCAGGGGGAACTCCTGGTTGGGGTGTTACCCGGAAGCAAGCTAGTAGATCGGTATCTTTGGGGGTGTAGTCGGGGGTGTAGTAGGTCAGGCGGTAGTCTTTTACGCCGGCCTGGAAACCTTTGGATTTGGCTTGCACCATTGGGATTATTCCTCCATAAACTGCATGATTAGTCGCACCTGTAAAATCTCGCCGTCAACCGACATAGATTTTTCTTAAGCTCCTGTCCCCTGCTGCTAGGAGCGAAGTTAGGGAGCAATTTTCACTAATGTTTTTTTCAACTGATCATCTTAACACGAACTTTATCCTATTCTGATCATTTTTTTTCTCTATCCCTAAAATTTTGATTGTTTTTTTTTCTCGGGCCGATTAGTTTCTTTAATCTGTCGTCATCTAACTTTGACAATCTCTACAAAAACACAAAAAAATTAACAAAAATTTACCTGATTGACACACAGAAACTTCTGCTCATCAGGCTTTGAGCGATTAAAACTACTCCTTAATTGAGGAAGATTATCAATAATTACAACCTCAAAAAATTGTCGGCAATCGCTAAATATTAACTGAATTTCTAAGCAATTATACCTAGTACCTAGAGGACAGTTAGACAGCAGTGAACTCTAGATAAATTAGGTCTAATTACTTAGTAATTATTGTTGAGATTTTTGGCTTGTGAACGATTATTTTCCCCTTCAAGAATTAAGGTTATTGTTGCCATTAAAACGATGACGTTCTGGAAATAGCGTGACCAATAACTGATTGATATAGACTTTTCCGACCACCGATGCTTGATTCGGTCGGTTAGTAGTAGATGCTGGTTCTCTGGTTTCCGTAGGACTTGCCTGGGCCACCATTTCCTCGTTATCCCAAGGACTGGCAACGGTTTCGGCGACCACTTCCTCCACAGACGGGACTGGGGACACTTGACTGACTACGGGTTGCGGTTCCGGTAGAGGGGGTCTTTCCGGTTCCGATCGAGTTGCTGACACCTCGATGGTAATTTGACGGGAAGTATCTCCGATCAGGGAGCCAGACGGCACGAGCGACATCGCTGCCACAGAACCATTAAAAATCGTTGTGGTTGACCCGATACAGGCATTCTCACCGATTTCACCCTGACCGACTATTAGAACGCCTGTACCTAAAATTGCCCCTGCACCGATACTAATCACACCCTGATAGGCGGTTAAAATTGTTCCCATACCCAGACAAGCACCCGCACCGATAATTATTTGGCTATTGGGGGCTGCTCGGAGAATCACCCCCGGAGCCACGATCGCACTCTCATGAATGGTGACATCACCATTGACATAGAATTCCGAGCGGCTAATAGGTTGAACGGGGGGTAAGGACATAATTGACAGTTACTCAGTGATCAGTGATCAGTGAGCGGGGGTTAGGGGGTAGGGGTTAGAGTTTCGGGTATTTTTCCCGCTCCGCCAACACCTAACACCTATCGCCCTTCACCGATCGCCGAGTCCTGAAATTAAGGGCGTTGAATAATCGATTCGAGAACACGACGTTTCGCTTGGGAGTCAATCCCGATCAGACGAACGTATTCCCCTTGATGGTCGCGCAGACAGGTTTCTAAAGCGGCCACCACATCGGATTCGCGACTGCTCTCGATCGGGGTGCAGCTTTGCCAAGAACCGGTTTTAAAACGACGTTTATCCGCGTGTTCACTGCCAATTTTGTGACCTTGGCTCAACAAGGAACGAATTTGAGTGATCGTTTCCGCGGTTAAGGTACTGGTTAAAGTGGCCGTACCGCCGCCGGAGGAACCGGAAGCATAGCTTTTGAAACTCGGTTCAGCAACGGTGGCGGTTTTACCGTTGCCATTACTAGCCACCGAACCATCGGGACGCTGGATCACCGTTTCTAAAACCCGTTTTTTGGCTTTAGCATCGATACCGAGTAAGCGGACGTATTCGCCGCTATGTTCCCGTAAACAATCTTCCAAAGCAGTAATTACATCAGATTCGCGATTGCTTTCGATCGGAGCGCAACTCTGCCAAGAACTGGTTTTAAACCGGCGTTTATCGGCGTGTTCGGTGCCGATTTTGTAGCCTTGGGCGAGCAGGGAACGAATTTGAGCGATCGTTTCCCCACTTAAGTTACCACTGCTGCTATAACTGGCTCCGTTACTAGCGGGGCTGCTGTAGCTGCTGGTTTGGCCGCTGCCGTTACTAGCGGGGGTGCCGCCGGGGCGGTGAATAATCATTTCGACGACGCGTTTTTTCGCCTGCGGGTCGATCCCGATCAGGCGGACGTACTCATCGCTATTTTCAGACACGATCGCTTCGATATCGCGAATGATGCCCGCTTCGCCCTTGGTTTCGATCGCAGGTCCGGTTAACCAAGAACTGGTTTTAAACCGGCGTTTATCCGCGTGTTCGGTGGCGATTTTCAGTCCTTGGGCCAGCAGGGAACGCACTTGTACGGACAGGTCAGAATTGCCGTTACCGTTGCTATGACCGGCGTGGACGGCGGTGGTGGTGCGGGCTGGTTCTCCCGGGGTGTCTTCGGGGCGCTGGATAATCATTTCCAGTACGCGCCGTTTAGCGGCGGGATCGACTCCGATCAGGCGGACGTATTCGCCCTGTAGGTTTCTCAGGGAGGCTTCTAGGGATTGGGATACCTGTTCTTCGCGGCTGCCGTCGATAAAGCCGGCACTTAACCAAGAACTGGTTTTAAAGCGGCGTTTGTCTGCGTATTCCAGCCCGATTTTGTAGCCTTGGGAGAGGAGGGAGCGAACCTGCGCTCGAATGTTTGTATTTAAACTCATAGGTGTCACCGAATTTCTATATAGCGTCTCATTAGCGATGTTTATAGCGGCTGCCGGTGGCGGAGTCGCTGGTCCTTGGGCTTTGACCGGGACGCTGGGGGCAAGGTCGATATCGACAATGTGACGAGTGAAGGCTCGATCGATTTCTGTGACATCGGGTAAGCGATCGGCCTGTTGTTGGCTGGTGATCACGGAACCGGATGGCACGAATTTACCTGCGGGGATTTCCACGTCTTGAACGAGGGCGTGCATCATGACGATGCAATCGGCACCAATGCGGGCATTAAAGACGGTGGAGCGAAAACCGATAAAACAGCGATCGCCCACATAGGCAGGCCCGTGAATGAGTGCCATGTGGGTGATACAGCTGCCCCGGCCGATCCACACCGAATATTCTCGGCCGTCATCTCCCACCACACGGCTTTTTTCTAAACCGTGGATGATTGCCCCGTCCTGAATTTTGCTGTCGTCGCCAATGTGAAAGGGAGTTCCCTCATCGGCGCGGATGGAAGTCCCCGGAGCGATCACCACTCGCGCCCCGATCTCGATAGCGCCACTGAGGTTAGAGAAGGTGTGGACTTTGGCACTCTCGTCTATGCGCGTTTCCTCTGGGGATTTGGTCCGCTTTTTCGGACTAGCCGCCGTTGTGCGGACGACCATAGTTAGTCTTCCTCCATACTGAATTTGGCTGGCTGGTTGTTAATTAACTGTGTTTGGGTTCTATCGATGTTTAACCGGATTGACGAAATTCGTCCCTCTTGCTGTAGAGGGTGCGATTTTCTACGGTTATAGTGTCAATAATCCCCACCACCATCGCGTCAAGGGGGCGATTGTTCTGCCCGTCTTCGATCCGAGCCGCTCCTCCCCGGGACACTAGCACCCATTCATTAAGCCCCGCTCCGACAATATCACCCGCTACTTCGTATTTAGGCAAAAGTTGCCCTTGAGCGTCGATGAATTGCAAAAGCAGAAGTTTCACTCCCGTCATACTGCGAGGTTTCAGGGTGCTAACGACGGTTCCGCAAACTTTGGCAATTTGCATGGAATTTGTTTACACTAAAAGTTAGTTGCGCTCTAGATTCGTCTTAAAGGTTGCGGGTTAACACTTTCACGAAACTGTTCCACGGCTTCTGTATAACGAATGGGAAGAACGTATTCGAGGTTTTCGTGGGGACGGGCGATGATGTGGGTCGAGAGGACTTGACCACCTTTAACACGATTAGATGCCGCTTCTGTCCCCGCCGATACGGAGGCCTGTACTTCCGAAACGTCCCCCCGGACGATGACGGTGACGCGACCACTACCAATTTTTTCGTAACCTACTAGGGTTACGCGGGCGGCTTTTACCATGGCATCAGCCGCCTCGACGACGGCTGGGAAACCCAAGGTTTCCACCATGCCCACTGCAATTGACATAATATTTTTGTCTCCTAATGGTTGGCTTTCTTCGACTCTATAGATGCTGACCCCGAAACGGTGTTTAATAGCTGCGGAATTGCTCTACTTCTTCGGTGTAGCGAATGGGCAGCACGTATTCGAGGTTTTCGTGGGGACGGGCGATGATATGGGTAGATAGCACTTGTCCTCCGTTAACCCGGTTGGCGTTTTCCACTCCGGCCGCCACAGAAGCTTGCACTTCTGAAACGTCTCCCCGGACAATGACAGTGACGCGACCACTACCGATCTTTTCGTAACCCACTAGAGTCACCCTGGCGGCTTTGACCATGGCATCTGCCGCTTCCACAACGGCGGGAAATCCTAGGGTTTCAATCATTCCTACTGCAATTGGCATTTTTTTGTTCCTCGCTTGTCAAGCCAAACTAAACTATTAATCTCGTTAGCGTTATCAACTTTGTTTCAGTCAAATTCTTTCCTTGTTACTTTTCCTGCTCTAGCTTTGGTGGCAGTCGGGATCGTGGCAAGGTGGGGGTAAGACCATCCTAGATTTTATCTCGATCGTGACCGTTTTCATCCACTAATTTTATTTTCTAGGGCTGGTTGGTAAAAATTTGACGAGTCAGGCAAAATTATCAACCTAAAAAAAGCATAGGAAACTATGACACCTTTGACAATATAAAACATTATGATTATTTCTCATCTTCACGTTAACGAAAGTTAATCATTCCTTCCCTTCGTCCATCAGCCTCAGCAATTCTCAGGACATTTACGGCCAAAACCTTTGCTATGACTGCATTTGCGCTTTCACTTTTCTTTTGGCAGCTTGATTGTCGCTGCCAGATTTACTGGCAGATAAAAGCCTATTTTTCGCTGATTTCGGCTTTTTTATAATTTTTTTATACTATATACGGCTGGGGTTGGGGAGTGGGGGAGCCTTTGTCAGTGTTGCCAAAGGCACGGCGTAGCCGTCCAGTAAACAGTGATCAGTAAACAGTGAACAGTAATCAGTCAGGGTGAGAGCATCTCAACCGCTATTGACAATTAAATTTTGTGAGCCGTTTGCTGTATAGTTACGAAATCGACCA
Source organism: Microcystis sp. M31BS1 (assembly GCF_020245285.1). Lineage (NCBI taxonomy): Bacteria > Bacillati > Cyanobacteriota > Cyanophyceae > Chroococcales > Microcystaceae > Microcystis > Microcystis sp. M31BS1. Next base: position 10,651 of record NZ_JADBVE010000154.1, on the reverse strand, counting down.
AATGGGTCGATTTTTGCTTAACAATTGAGATGGCCAATTCTCCTCAAATATGGCTGAATCGCTCTCAGGGTAAGCAACTCACATAAAGTTCATTTTGTCAAGGATTGTTAAGATGCGCTTACCCTGAGTAATCAGTGAACTGAAAACTCACATCTGATCACTGGTCACTGGTAACTGATCACTGATCACTGATTCTAGCGATCGATCTCACCTTCGTAGGGTTGGACACCGATCGAGGGATAATTATCGTGGTTAGGACTGAAAACTTCTAACACTGCATGAGCTAACTTTTGGAAAAAGTCGGGACTCTCGTGCAAGGATTTGAGTGCCGCTTCTAATTCAGGAAGGGAGAAATCGAAGCCTTGGGAGCGAGCTATCTCTAGTAATTGCTGAGGGTCTTGGGTTGAACGCATTTTTTGACCCAATTCTTCGTTTTTAGCGGCTAAGGCGAAAAAGTCGAACACTTGATTTTTAGACATATAAATACTTTTCCTTTGATGATTAAAGGTGTGGCCTCGGCGGCGTGGAGGTTAAACTGCCTAGTATGGTTCATTTTTATCCTACCAGTCAGGAGATATCCTCAAAGCAAAAGTTTCGTTTTTATTTGCTTGTATGGCTGAGTATGCTTTTTCTGGGGTGTGGGGTGTGGGGTGTGGGGAAGTGGGGTGTGGGGTGTGGGGAAGTGGGGTGTGGGGTGTTTTCTCAGTGAACTGATAACTAATAACTGATAACTGATAACTGATAACTGATAACTGATAACTGAATCCTGCCTTCTGCCTCTTTCAAGTCAGAGGATAAATAGCCTAAAATAGAAAGCTACACTCTTGTTTCTGTGACCAGCATCATGAATAAATCCCCACGTCGTTACCATATCACCACCTTTGGTTGTCAGATGAATAAAGCTGACTCCGAACGCATGGCGGGTATTTTAGAAGATTTGGGGTTTCAATGGTCTGAGGATGCCAACGAAGCCGATTTAATCCTCTACAATACCTGTACAATTCGCGATAATGCCGAACAGAAGGTGTATTCCTATCTCGGTAGACAGGCTAAACGCAAACAAACTCAACCCGACCTTACTTTAATTGTCGCTGGCTGCGTGGCTCAACAGGAAGGGGAACAATTATTAAGACGAGTTCCCGAAGTGGATTTAATTATCGGTCCCCAACACGCAAACCGCTTGGGAGACTTATTACAACAAGTTTTTGACGGTTCCCAGGTGGTGGCCACCGAACCCATCCACATCATGGAAGACATCACCAAACCGCGCCGGGATAGTAATATTACCGCTTGGGTGAACGTCATCTATGGTTGCAATGAACGCTGTACCTATTGTGTGGTTCCGGGGGTGCGCGGGGTGGAACAATCTCGCACTCCTGCGGCAATTCGAGCAGAAATGGCACAATTAGGACAACAGGGTTATCAAGAAATCACCCTTTTAGGTCAAAATATCGATGCCTACGGACGGGATTTACCCGGAGTGACGGCAAGCGGCCGACATCTGCACAATTTCACCGATTTACTCTACTACGTTCACGATGTGGCCGGCATTGAACGTCTCCGTTTTGCCACCAGTCACCCCCGCTATTTTACCGAACGTTTGATTAAAGCTTGTCAGGAATTACCTAAAGTTTGTGAACATTTTCATATCCCTTTTCAATCAGGGGATAATGATATCCTCAAGGCTATGAAACGGGGCTATACTCAGGAAAAATACCGACAAATTATTGCTAATATTCGCAATTTAATGCCGGACGCTGCCATTAGTGCCGATGCGATTGTCGGATTCCCCGGAGAAACAGAGGCACAGTTCGAGAATACTTTAAAATTAGTCGATGAGATTGGTTTTGATCAATTAAATACGGCGGCCTATTCTCCCCGTCCCGGTACTCCGGCCGCTATTTGGGATAATCAATTAAGTGAGCAGGTAAAAAGCGATCGCTTACAAAGATTAAATCATTTAGTGGCCACAAAAGCTGCTGAACGTTCCCAAAGATATTTAGGCAGAATTGAGGAAATTTTAGTGGAAGACGTTAATCCTAAAGATGCTAGTCAAGTTATGGGAAGAACTAGAGGCAATCGCTTAACTTTCTTTACGGGAGATATTGAGGAATTGCGAGGCAAATTTGTTAAGGTTAAAATTACCGAAGTCCGTCCCTTTAGTTTGACGGGAGTGATCTTTTAATAGTTCACAGTGACCCCTCAGCAGTGAAAAAAGGCAATAGCTATCGGGAATAATTTGGTACTTTATGGATATTATCGCTATTTTGCAGCAAGATTATCAGAGATTTCCTATTGATCAAACCTATGACATTTATGCTGATAACGTTTATTTTCAAGACCCTCTCAATCAATTTCGGGGGATTAAACGCTATCGGGAAATGATTGGTTTTATGAGTCAATGGTTCCAAGCTATCAAGATGGATATCCACGCAATTGAACAGCAGGAAAATATTATTAATACCCGTTGGACATTGCACTGGACAACCCCTTTACCTTGGCGGCCTCGCATCGCTATTTCTGGACGCAGCCAATTAACTCTCGATGACAATAATCTGATTATTTCTCATATCGATTATTGGGATTGTTCGCGCTGGGATGTGCTGCGTCAGCATTTACCTTTCCGCACTTCTTAACCATATTTTTTAACCAGAAAATGCCGACCAACGAGCGCTCGTTTGCTTGACAATATCCTGTAAAAATGCTAGGCGCTGATTTTGTTCCCAAACCTGTTTAACTTTATTCTGCAAACTCGTCCAATTCCAATCATTATTCAGTTGCTCGTTAATTTCCTGTTCTTGGAAATATTCAACTAAACTTAAACCAGCTAAACGAGTTAAATAGGCTGCTCCAATTCCCTGCACTGTACCACCAGCAATATAAGTAATCGCATTTCCCTTGAGAATCGTTCCCAATGCCTGAGTTGTCACCTCTACCATGCCCAATTGTACCATCATTTTCCCCAGGGTAGTCATGGCTGTTTTTGCTTGTTCAAGGGACATTTTTTGTTGATAAATTGCCCCTAAATCCACTAACATTTGAGCGTTAGTGGCCGCCGCTAAAACTAAATCTAGGGCCGCGAGAGGATTAGCAAAAGTGGCAGTAGCGGCTATCCATTGGTATTGTTCGATAACAGGTAAAGCCTTTTTGCGTCGGGATTGATTAAGTAATTGTTTGGTTTCCTTGGCTAATTCGAGCGCTTGTCTCCAGATAGTTCCCAGAACTAATTCGGACTTTTCTTGTTCGATAATTTGTCGGAGATGATTATCTAGATTATCAATAACAATAGCTTGGGGTTCCGTCCATTCCTTGATTTCTCCATTGCTTTGATGTTGACGAACTTTTAGGGGTTTGGGGGCAGCGGCTATGGCTAAAATATTATGAGCAGGAATAGTTTCTTTCAGTCTTTGTTTCAGGGAAAGGAGTATTTCTTCTCTGGTTTCGGCGGGTAAACGATCCTGTTTATTCAGTAACAGGATAACACGCTGGTGCATTCGATCGAATTGCTGGAGAATTTGCCATTCGGAATCGCTCAAATCCCCATTGATGAGATACAAAACTAAGTCGGCTGCCAGAGCTTTTTTCTGGTTAGCGGTGGAGTCGAGAGTTAGAAGCGGTTCCGTTTCCATAAAAGCGACAGATTCCCCAAAGTTGCCGCTTTCTAGTAGTTTTTTTAAGGCAGTTTTACCAGTTTTTCTCGCACCAGTAATGGCAATTTTCAGGTCTTGGCGACTAAATTCTTGATTTAATTGGGTTAAACTGGTTTTGAGTGGGGTTAAGTCTTGATTAGGGTCTTCTTTGTCCAGATAATTAATTATCTGCTCAGCCTTGCTAATCGCTTGTTTAACCTTTTCTAGACTCAGGGGAGTGGGAAGGGAAAAATCGATTTTCGAGTTGGGTTTTTGCCAAAACCAGATACCGGCACCAAGAGCAATCGCACCGAAAATACCCCATGAACCGATTTCGCTCAGTCTGCTATTGAGAGTTTCCCCCAGGGTGAAAGCGATGGTAATGCCTATCCCCGTCACTAAAATCGGTTTACCCAATCTTACCGTCATTTTTCCTCATCCTCGCCAACTGCTATGATTATTCTAGCTTTTTTGTGCTGGATTTCATCCCAAAATCAACTTTTCAGCCGACAATTCCTCGCCGGTGTCCCGGCCGCTCTTGCCTAAAAAGCCCTAGATATGTCATAATGATCGATTGCGTGTAAATTTACCCGATCCCCTGTTGTTATGGCTAGTAAAAAAGGCGTTCGCCTAATCATCACTGTAGAATGCACGGAATGCCGCAGTAATCCCGATAAGCGTACCCCCGGCGTTTCTCGCTACACCACCAGCAAAAACCGTCGCAATACCACCGGCAGACTGGAAATCAAGAAATACTGTCCCCACTGCAATAAGCACACCGTCCACAAGGAAATTAAGTAAGCACACTTTAGTTAAAAAGTCAAGCAATCTTTACAAATCTATGAGCTACTATCGTAAACGTCTCTCCCCCATCTCCCCCAGTCAACCGATTGACTACAAAGACACCGAACTCCTCCGCAAATTCATCACCGAACGCGGCAAACTCCTACCTAGACGCATCACCGGTTTAACTTCTAAACAACAGCGAGATTTAACGGAAGCGGTAAAACGGGCCCGTTTAATGGCTTTATTGCCTTTTGTCAACCAAGAAGCCTAAATTCAGTGATCAGTAATCAGTAATCAGTGAACAGTGATCACTGAAAATAATTGGCTAATTAAAGCAGTTATCCTAATGGTGGGGTAGGAAGTTCTCCTTTTGGAGAGCCGGTCGTCGATACCAAATTAGGTTATGCTTCCTCTTGATAAGAAACGCTGTAATTGAACTCCGATAAGTAATAGGACAAAATTAACTTCTTGGTGAGGATAGGCACTCATGCACTCATGGAAGAAGTAGTTAGATATGTGTAATTAATTGTATCTAGCTACTTAACTTAAAACTTAAACCTGATCACTGATAACTGATAACTGATAACTGATAAGCGATCTCAGTATATTGGGGTTGCTTTCTCGTTTTTGCAAAGAAATATATCGAAATCGGCAGCGGATGGGAAAATTCGTGCGAGAATCTAAAGAAATTGTTAAATCGCCCCAGGAGTAGCCAACGATTTTGTGATTATCGATCCAAATCCACCAATTAGCACAATGGGAGGCTCTTATGGAAAAGCAGCCATCAGAAATCGAGATCGAGCTAGATGCACAGCTAAAAGAGGAGGATTCCGAACAGTTTCTGCGTAGTATATTTAATTCCGTGCAAGCGTCGATTTTTGTAGTGGACGTGCTGGAAAATAGAGATTTTCGCTATGTGGGAGCAAACCCCGTTCATGAACGCTGGACAGGATTGCGCTCATCAGATATTAAAGGCAAAACTCCCGAACAAATCCTTCCCCCCGATGATGCGCGCAGTGTGCGGCAACACTATAGTGATTGTGTGCGTTACGGAACGACTATTTCCTACGAACAGTATTTACCTTTTCAAAATATACCCTACTGGTGGCTGACAACTTTAACACCCCTACGGGATAACAATGCGCGTATCTATCGTTTGGTGGGAACCAGTACCAATATCACCGAACGCAAACAGGCCGAAGAAGCTTTAAGATTACAAGCAGAACGGGAACAACTACTGGGGGTAATGCAGGAAAGAATCCGGCAATCGTTGGATCTCGATCGCATTTTGCAAAGAACTGTTAAAGAGGTGCGACAATTCCTCAACTGCGATCGAGTGTTAATTTATCGTTTATTCCCCGATCATAGTGGCATGATTGTGGTGGAATCCCATACTGCGAGGATTAATTCCGTCTTAGGAAACAGCATCGAGGATCCCTGTTTTAATTTATCCCCAGAACGTCTGGAAAATTATCGTCGCGGGAGAATTCAAGTTATTGAAAATGTCCATAATTCGGGACTTGATCCCTGTTATCGCAGCCTACTCACCTCTTTGCAAGTACAGGCTAACTTGGTGGTGCCAATTATCTGCGATAACCAACTCTGGGGGTTACTAATTGCCCAAAATTGCCAAAAAACTCGCTCTTGGCAATCCCAAGAAATCGATCTGCTTAAACAATTAGCCATTCAAGTGGGAATTGCCATTCAACAAGCGGAACTGCACCAACGGGTAAAATGCTTGAATACTGCCTTGGAATCGGAGGTTCAGCAAAGAACTGCCGAATTGCAGATGAGTTTGAAGTATGAAGCATTAATCGGACGGATTACCGAAAAAATTCGCGATAGTCTCGATGAAAATCATATTCTGCAAACCACCACTAGGGAATTAGTCCAGGTTTTACCCGTAGAACGGGCCCAAATTGAGCTTTACAATCCCAGTCGCAGCCAAGCCACTATTGTCCACGAATATACCACTCAAGAGCTTATCTGTCAGGGAATTAGCTGTCAAATTAGCGATTTTCCTGAAATCTATCAACCGCTGCTGCACAAACAAATTTTACAATTTGTTGATCGTCTTCCCCTTGGCAATCCCCAAATCTGTCGTGTTAACCGTTGCGCTTGTCCTATCTTTGACGATCAGGGTTTTTTGGGCAATATTTGGCTAATTAGACCAGCTAATCAAATTTTTAACTCCTTAGAAACTAATTTGATCCAACATATTGCCACCGAATGTGCGATCGCCATTCGCCAGGCACGACTGTACGAATCTTCCCAAGCACAAGTGAGGGAATTAGAAAAACTGGAAAGATTAAAAAGCGAATTCCTGAAAACCCTTTCCCATGAACTGCGAACCCCGATTACCAGCATTCGTCTAGCGGTGGAAACCTTAGAAAGTCTCCTGGAATATCAAGGGATCGAGATCGATCCAGAGGATTCGATCGGTCAACTGTTGCAAATTCTTAACATTGAATCTCAGCGTCAGAGTAAGTTAGTTAATGATCTGTTGACTTTAACCTATCTGGATGCGGAAACCGAACCCCCGGCGATCGAAACAATCGACTTACTTTCTTGGCTACCCTTATTAGTGGAACCTTTTCGCACTCTCACCCGCGAGCGACAACAGCAGTTAATTTTAGATATAGATGGGGATATACCGGAGATTAACAGCAATCTTTGTGATATCGAACGCATCATAGCGGAATTACTGACCAATGCTTCTAAATATACCCCAGAACAAGGGATAATTAGGGTAAATGTCTGGCGTGCAGACGAGCAAATATTAATTAGTGTGAGCAATTCAGGAGTAGAAATCCCTCCAGAGGAATTATCAAGAATATTTGCTCCTTTTTATCGCATTCCTCACCACGATCCCTGGCGCTACAGTGGCACCGGTTTAGGTTTAGCTTTAGTCCACAAACTGATTAAACCCCTGAATGCCACCATCGATGTCACCAGTGCCAATGCTGTCACCACTTTTACCCTCACCTTGCCAATCTAGTCAAGCAGAAAACTTTTTGGAAAAAAACCTTGCAATTATTTCGAGGGCGTGCTATATTGATAAAGGACTGAAAAAAGCCGAGATAGCTCAGTTGGTAGAGCAGAGGACTGAAAATCCTCGTGTCCGCGGTTCAAATCCGCGTCTTGGCATCGAAAAAACACGAAAGTCTGCCCTGTATTTACTTTCTATTCTGCTAGGTTTTGTAAATGCAGCTGACTGTCTTAGGTTTGGTGGGTAAAATGTATTCTAAGATACAGTCTTGCGGGCGAACGACTGGAACGAACCACTCCAGACACAAAGGACACAAAGATTGATCGCCACTATATCAGTTAAACTTATCACACAAAGAATAAGAGAGCCTGCAGCCTTTCTCGTCAAGATGAAGTGTAACCTAATTTGGTAAGCTAAAAGCTTTGATGTACTTAGTTTCTGACCTTGTTTTTAGGTGGGAGAATTGCCAGATTCTTTCTTTTGCCTGTTGCCTGTTGCCTCTTGCCTATCTTCACTAGGAAATTAATTTTGCACGACTACTTACTTTTTGATTTTGGGCTTGACGTGAGCGGTCACGGATTAAGATAATCTAACAAGTATGTACGACAATGAAATCCTAGACTCTAGCAATTCCTTAAATAATCCTCTCGATGCGAGCGATCCGGATCAAGCAGCGGAAATCCCTCCCGATCCCGAGGAAATGCTCTTATTGCTTACTTCTGCTGATGTGAGCGAGAGGATGATCGCGGCCCGCGCCTTTTGTGAATTGCGGGACGAAAGAGCGATCGCCCCGTTACTGGAGATGTTAAACGATGTCTGTCCCCTGGTGCGTGTTAGTGTCGCCTACGCTTTGGGCCGAAATCCCAGTCTTAGCTCTGTGGCTCCCTTAATCGATTTACTGGCCAGGGATTGGAATGGTTACGTCAGAAAAGGGGTAGTTTGGGCCCTAGGTAACTGTGGCGATCGCAGAGCGATCAATCCTTTGGTTCATGCTCTCAAAACTGATATTTCGGCCGTGCGATTATGGGCAGCCAGTAGTTTGGCCCAGATTGCCAAGGTCAATTATGAAGATATCATCACCGTGTTGCCGCCTTTAATTGAAGGATTGCGCCGAGATTTAATCGCAGCGGTGCGGAGTAATTGCGCTTGGTCGATCGGTCAATTATGCCGAGAATTGCCCTTAAATGTGATTTATGCCACGGCGATCGATGCTTTGATCGAGGCCTTGGTGGAAGATGAGGATTTAGGTGTCAAGGAAGATGCTAGGGGTGCTTTATTAAAAGTGGGCGACCCGAGAGGATTACAATTGATCGAGGAATTAGAGCTTGAAGGAATTATCTAAACCGCTAATTTTGGGCGTTACGGGGGCATCAGGACTGATTTATGCTGTCCGTACTCTCAAATATCTACTTTTAGCCGACTACACGATCGATCTAGTGGCCTCCAGATCAGCTTACACTGTCTGGCAAGCGGAAGATAATATTCGGATGCCGCCAGAACCGGAGCTGCAAGAACAATTTTGGCGCAGTCAATGCGGGGTGATGGAAGGGGGAAAACTACGCTGTCATCGTTGGGGTGATGTGGGGGCAACGATCGCCAGTGGTTCCTATCGCACCCTTGGTATGATAATTATTCCCTGTAGCATGAGTACAGTGGCCAAATTAGCGGGGGGATTAAGTTCCGATTTGCTAGAAAGAGCGGCCGATGTGCAGATTAAGGAGGGCAGAAAATTGGTTTTAGTGCCGCGAGAAACCCCTTTTAGTTTAATTCATCTGCGTAATTTAACCACTTTGGCCGAGGCGGGCGTTAGAATTGTGCCAGCAATACCGGCATGGTATCACCATCCCCAATCGATCGAGGATTTGGTCGATTTTGTCATCGCTCGTACTCTCGATCAGTTAGATATCGATTGTATGACAATTAATCGCTGGCAAGGACATTGACAGTTATCAGTTATCAGTTATCAGTTATCAGTGGGTAAGTTATCAGTTATCAGTTATCAGTTATCAGTGGGTAAGTTATCAGTTATCAGATGTAAGTTTTAAGTTTTAAGTTAATTAGTTAGTTATCTTTATCTTTATACCTGTTTACTGTTTACTGATCACTGTTTACTGATCACTGTTTACTGATCACTGTTTACTGATCACTGAGTCAAGGGAGGTAAAAATGGGCTGGATTATGGTCTTATTTGCGATCGCTGTAGGCGGATTACTGATCTGGCAGAATCTGGGGGTGATCACTTTGGTCTTTTTTGGCGGTATTATGACGGTAAAACTGCCCCTAGCGGTCTGGGTGTTACTTTTCACCCTAGCGGGAATTATCAGTGGTTTAACCCTGCAATTTCTCTATAGTTTTGGTCGTCCTTTGGCCGCCCCAAAAGCTTCCCCTCGTATAGCGAATAATCCTACAGTCCCACCCCCGTCTTCCCGACCCACCTATATTCAGGATTCTGCTGCTTCTGCACCGGGTAACGATTGGGAAAGAGATAGCGGTGATGATTGGAATTTTGATGCACCCCCCGAAAAACCGACTACCATTCAGGATCGGGAAGAATTCCCGCCTAGGGTTGCTGATGGGAAAAAAGCGAATTTTGTCAAGCCTCCAGAGGACAGTTCTCAAACTGGCTCAGTTTATTCCTATAGTTACCGCACAGCCAAACAGACTCGCGGGGAAAAAGCCGATCAAGTTTACGATGTCAATTATCGGATTATTACGCCCCCTGCTCAGGATGAAAACCAAGAGCGGGAGGTAAACAAAGGGGATGAGGAAGATTGGATATAAACTTTGACAGAGTAGAGGTTTCTACCTGAATCCCTCAGAGAAGATAGACTGTTCTGGCCTTGCCTCCTGTCTTACCGAAAACTTGGGTTTAAGGTTCCCCGCCATGCCCGCGTAGCAGAGGGCGGCTTTTAGGTGATGGGTTGTCAGTTTAATATTTAATGTGTTAAAATAAGTTTATTCTTAAAATTTTAGAGTAAATGTTTGTCCTAGAGTTTAAAGTTGAGGCTAAATTAAAACAGTATCAGGCTATAGACGATGCTATCCGCACCGCTCAATTCATCCGTAATAAATGCTTAAAGTATTGGATGGACAACAAAGGTGTAAATGGGAGCATCTCACTTACGCGATGAGTAATTATACTTAGCCTAAAAGCCACTCTTAATCGTGTCTTGGAACGAAATAGAGGCTTTTAAAGACCGCGTACATGGAGAATTAAAACAAGAATTACCCTCGAAAAGCCTATTTT
>NZ_JADBVE010000153.1:0-5475 GCF_020245285.1 Microcystis sp. M31BS1 | reverse complement strand
ACGCTCAAGGGAAATGCCGACTAAAGTATCAGCTTTTACGCCTAATTTCCGCAGATAATGGGCTAGTTGATTAGCACGACAATTTAACTCATTGTAGGTTAATTGTTGCTGGGAACAGACCACCGCTACCGCATCGGGTGTACGTTTTACCTGTTCCTCAAATAATTGATGAATACACTTATACTCAGGATAGTCAACTTGAGTATTATTCCACTCAATTAATAACTGATTAGTCTCACTTTCTGTCAGTAAGGGTAATTGGGAAATCCGCGCTTGAGGATTGGCCACAATTCCCCCTAATAAGTTGAGAAAATGCCCTGATAATCGCTCAATAGTGCTACTCTCAAACAAATCAGTATTATATTCCCAGATACCTTTTAAGCCATCATCGTTGTTAACCATAGCCAAGGTTAAATCAAACTTAGCTGTAGTATTTTCTGGAGGCAAATCTGTCACCGTTAATCCCGTCATTGCAATCTCAGACTTGGGTGTATTTTGCAGGACAAAAGCGACTTGAAATAGGGGAGTATGGCTCAAATCCCGTTCCGGTTGCAACGCTTCGACTAACATTTCAAAGGGTAAGTCTTGATGCGCGTAAGCATCCATTGTCACTTCCCGAACACGGGTTAATAACTGACTAAAACTCGGATTATCTGATAAATCCGTCCGCATCACTAAAGTATTAACAAAGAAGCCGATTAAACCCTCAATTTCACCGCGATTACGATTAGCGATGGGAGTTCCTACTAAAATATCATTTGACCCTGTATAACGATACAATAAAGCATCAAAAGCAGCCAACAGCGTCATAAATAATGTCACCCCTTGTTGGCGACTCAATTCATTCAAAGCTTGGCTAAGTTTGGGGGAAAGGGAAAATTCTTGCTGAGTACCGACAAAGCTTTGCACCGCAGGTCGAGGGTGGTCTGTGGGAAGAGATAATAAAGGGGGTGCAGCTGTTAGTTGATTTTGCCAGTAATTTAATTGACTTTGTAGGACATCCCCTTGTAACCATTGTTTTTGCCAAACTGCAAAATCTGCATACTGAATCGGTAAAGGAGCTAAATTTGCGGGATGATTTTGAGTGTAAGCATTATATAAGCTGGTCAATTCGTGAATAAATACTTCGATTGACCAACCATCACTAATAATGTGGTGCATACACACTAATAAGAGATGTTCCGTCTCCGATAGCACCACTAAAGTGATTCTGATTAAGGATTCTTTGGCTAAATCAAAGGGTTGAGTGGCTTGTTTTTGCTTTAATTGCTGTGTTTTTTCTGCTTGCTCCTGGATGGGTAAATCTTGTAAATCAACGACCGATATTGTCTCCCTTCTTGTTTGAATAATCTGAGTCGGTTGTCCATTAATCGTGACAAAATTAGTCCGTAATACTTCATGGCGATTACAGATTTCTAGTAAACTTTGTTCTAAGGCCTTTTGATTGAGGTTGCCTCGGAAATGCAACACCATCGGTATATTGTATAAAGCGCTATTTGGTTGCAATTGATCTAAAAACCATAAACGCTGTTGAGCAAAAGATAGAGGTAATTCTGTATCCTTAGTTCTCGGTAAAATCGGGGGTACTGTTAGCGTGAGATTTTGCTGCTGTAATTGTCCAATAAGATGCGCTAATTCGGCTACCGTAGCTGCACCAAATAAACTCCGCAAAGGTAGTTCTATTTTAAATAAACTCCGAACCCGGGAGACTAATTGAGTTGCGAGGAGAGAATGGCCGCCAATTTCAAAGAAATTATCATAAATTCCCACTTGCTCTATTTTGAGTATTTCTGTCCAAATTTGCACCAAAATCTCTTCAATTCCATTGCGTGGTGCTACATATTGATCCCGGCGATTTCCTATTTTATCTGGTGCGGGTAAAGCGCGACGATCTACCTTACGATTAGTAGTAAGGGGTAAAGATTCCAGAAAAACAAAAGCTTGAGGAACCATATACAAAGGCAATTTACTGGACAGAAACTGACGCAGTTCACTAATCATCGGTATCCGTTCATAATGAGCTACTATGTAGGCGACTAAATATTTATCCCCCGGAGTATCTTCCCGAATAATCACACAAGATGTTTGTACATCAATATTTTGGTTAAGTACCGCTTCAATTTCTCCTAACTCAATACGGAATCCGCGAATTTTAACCTGATTGTCAATCCGGCCAAAACATTCAATATTACCATCGGGTAAATAACGCGCTAAATCTCCCGTTTTATACAAACGATTGAACGGTGAATGAGCAAAGGGATTGTCAATAAATTTTTCAGCAGTTAATTCGGGACGATTCAGATAACCCCGCGCTAAACGAACACCGCATAAATGCAATTCTCCCTTAACTCCAATGGGTACAGGTTGCAGATTTTGATCCAAGATATATGCTTTGGTATTAGCAATAGGACGACCAATCAGCACTGAATTGATTTTTTCTGACTGATAATCTAGCAAGTCATGAACTATGGCGGTGACAGACGCTTCTGTGGGGCCATAGACGTTAATACATTCAACCCGTTTCCCGACCATTTGTCGCCAAATATTGACGGTTTCTGGTAACACTGCATCCCCTCCCACGGCGACAACTCGCAGACTTGATGGTACAGTAGCTAATGATTGGGAAACGGCGATTGCCCATTCATGCCAATAGGCGGGGGTAATATTTAAAACGGTGAGGCTTTCTTGTTCGATAAAATCGGCAAAATCAGTCAAAGTTGCGAACATTTGCCCCGGTCTTAAAACCACTGTGCCACCTTTTAACCAGGTGGGAAAAATTTCTTCAGCAGCGACATCAAAGCCAAAGGAAGCAAACTGTAAAACGCGATCAGATTCTGTTAAACCGAATACTTCACTAATGCCCCAACTATGATTAACTAAAGCTGCGTGAGTTAACATCACTCCTTTAGGTTTACCTGTGGAACCAGATGTATATAATAGGCATAGTAGATTTTCTGGAACCACTTCACTGAGGGGATTTTCTGGACTTTGAACTGTCAATTTTTCAGCTAATTTATCTAAGACAATTACCCCCACATCTTCTACTGGCAAAGAATCGAGTAAACTTTCTTGAGTTAGCAGTAGAGAAATTTGGGCATCTTCTGCCATATAAGTCAACCGTTGCTGAGGATAATCTGGGTCTAAAGGTATATAGGCTCCCCCAGCTTTGAGAACTGCTAATAATCCGACAATAACTAACAGTGACCGCTCTAGATAAATGCCGACTAAAACTTCTGAATTTACCCCCAAAGATTGTAAATAATGGGCTAATTGATTCGCCTGAATATTTAATTCTTGATAGGTTAATTCTTGACCTTCAAATACCACTGCTACTGCAGCCGGTGTTCGTGATGCTTGTTCTTCAAATAAATGATGAATACACTGATGGAAAGGATATGCTTTTTCGGTAGCATTCCAGTCTAGTAATAATTCTTTTGCCTCGAATTCGGTTAATAATGGTAGTTGGAAAATTGGCTGCTGCGGGTTAACAACCAATGCTTCTAGTAGGGTGATGAAATTTCCTGTTAATCGCTCAATGGTGCTGCGATCAAATAAATCGGTATTATATTCCCATACCCCTTTTAATTCTGCACCGGTATTCTCCATCGCCAGGGTTAGATCAAATTTGGCGGTGTCATTTTCTGTGGTGAGGGGAGTGGCGGTTAAGTCTATTAGTTCTAAGGGAGATGGGGGACTATTTTGCAGCAGAAAATCCACTTGAAATAAAGGCGCGTGACTTAAATCTCGTTCAGGTTGTAGGGCCCCTACCAACATTTCAAAGGGCAAATCTTGATGAGCATAGGCATCCATTGCCATTTCTCGTACTCGACCTAATAACTGATTAAAATTGGGTTTACCTGACAAGTCAATTCGCAAAACCAAAGTATTGACAAAAAAGCCGATTAACCCTTCAATTTCCCTGCGATTACGGTTAGCAATGGGAGTACCAATTAAGATGTCTTCCTGTTCTGTATAACGGTAAAGTAAGACAGCATAAGCTGTTAACAGGGTCATAAATAAGGTGACACCCTGTTCCTGGGTTAATTGGGTCAGTTTTTCGGTTAATTCCCAAGAAAGGCTAAAGGGTAAATGTCCCCCAGCAAAACTTTGTTGATTGGGTCGAGGTCTATCTGTTGGTAAAGATAGAAGGGCCGGTGCGTCTGCTAACTGTTTTTGCCAGTAGTCTAGTTGCTGTTGCAATACCTCTCCCTGTAGCCATTGTCTTTGCCAAAGGGTAAAATCTCCATACTGGATAGATAGGGGATTGAGAGGCGAAGATAAACCCTGAATATAAGCATTATAGAGGGCGGTTAGTTCCTGAATAAATACCCCCATTGACCAGCCATCACTGACAATGTGGTGCATACAGACTAATAAGAGATGTTCCGTTTCAGATAACACCACTAAAGTGATTCTGATTAAGGGTTCACCAGCTAAGTCAAAGGGTTGAATCGCTTGATTTTTTGCTAACTCTTGGGAGGAAATTGCTTTTTCACTACCAGATAAATGCTGTAAATCCACAACCGTAACTGTCCAGGTTCGTGCTTGTATAACCTGGGTAGGGATACCATCAACGGTAATAAAGTTGGTGCGTAAAGCTTCATGGCGATCACAAATTTGTTCTAAACTCTGGATTAAGATTTCTGAGTTCAGGTTTCCCTCTAAACGCAAGGCTAGGGGGATATTATAGAAAGAACTATTCGACTCAAATTCAGCCAAAAACCAGAGACGAGTCTGAGCAAAAGATAGGGGTAATTCTGCTGTTTTGTCCCTGGGTAAAATCGGCAGTTCAGTTAGTTGTTCTCCTTCGGAAAGCCGTTTTATTTCTTGGGACAATTCGGCTATTGTCGGTGCAACAAATAACTCGCGTAAGGGCATTTCTACCTGAAAAGCCTCACGGATGCGCGAAATTAGTTGCGTTGCTAATAATGAATGTCCGCCTAACTCAAAGAAGTTGTCGTGAATCCCCACCTGTGCAACTTTTAATACTTTTGCCCAAATCGAGGATAATATCTCTTCAATGGGGTTACGCGGCGCAATATACTGCTCTTGGCTTTGGAATTCGGGAGCCGGTAAAGCACGATGATCGATCTTACCATTGGGCGTTAAGGGTAGGGATTCCAAAATGACAAAGGCACTAGGAATCATATACTCTGGTAACTTGGCTTTCAGGAATTGCCGCAGTTCAGTAACATTAAGCGAATTTTCCTCTTTTGGGGCGGAAATAATCTCTATTTGGGGAATAATATAGGCGACTAAACGTTTCTGATTTGTCTCATCTTCTTGGGCAATCACAACAGCCGTTTTTACCGCACTGTGCTGACTAAGAACGGTTTCAATTTCTCCCAATTCAATGCGGAAGCCACGCAGTTTTACCTGATTGTCAATCCGTCCTAAATATTCGATTTTACCATCGGGTAAATAACGGGCTAAGTCTCCCGTTTTATATAATTTTGACGGCTCATTGCCCCCCTT
>NZ_JADBVE010000152.1:0-2991 GCF_020245285.1 Microcystis sp. M31BS1 | reverse complement strand
AGAAAAACTTGATTAATAATGTACAGGATTAATTCTACTACAAAATTGGAAGGAGGGGGCAACCATCGATCCCTACCTCCCACACTCCGAGAATGATTATTATTCTTGAGGATGAATAGTTTATTTTTTGGAAGTCCCTAAGCAATACTACTGCGTTTTCTCGCTTCCTTATAAGATGTTCCCACATCCTGTAAACCGACTTTAATCATCTGTTGTTCCAAAAGGGCAAAAAAACGCAAGCGATCGCCACCTTTAATCACCGCTAAATTGTGCGCTTCCGCTAAGGCGATCGGATAACCATAACCTTTTAACACCTGGGCCAGTAAAATACTCAAAGAGCGATCGAGTAATTCTCGCTCCTCCACCACCCAAGCAGGAACCTCTACCCTAGCGATTTCCGTCCCCACATGGAGATAACAGAAGTAAATGCGATGTTCATCCCCATAAAGATCGAGTATTTTCAAAGAACTGCGCCAAAAAGGACTTCTTTGCCCCGGTTCCAATAAATAACCCCAGAGAGAAGCATCCCGGAGAGGATCGACAACGCGACAAGGGGTTTTTTCTGGGTCTAAATCACCGCAATTGATCAAGCAATTGGGAGTATCATGGGGACAAGATTGTAAACGCAGGAAATTTAAGCCTTCCGTGCTACGAGAAGCACTAATATAACCTATAAGCGGGATTTTAGCCGAGCGCAAATCGTCCCAAGACTGAAAAATCGGCGGCAAAATTAAATCTTTTGCTTCCGGGGGGAGACTATCGATAAACCAATAGATCAAAGAACCATCCACGAGGGCTAAATTTGGTTCATAATGGGCGCCGGGGGGTTTTACCCAACGAGTAGCCATTTCCGCTAACATTTGGCTTTCTAATACCGTCCGACGATAACTCATCCACTCATCCACGCGAATACCCCACTGTTTAGAAATGTAGAGGTCTTCTGATTTGTAATAGACTTCGGGAATGCTATCGAGGAGCGGGTGCAAATTTTGGCCATAGTGCAACATGATCCTACCGATATTAATTAGATAACAGTAGGCAATTTCGTGGTGAGAAGGGGCAATTTGGGAACCATCCGTGGCAAAAACGCTATGACTTTCGGGAGCGGGAAGGATAGTAATGCGGGTGTCGAGAGGTTCGATCGGTAGCGCGACAGAGAAAATTAGGCGATCGTGCCAGTTATGATAGAGTTCTAGCAGTTTTTCCTGTTGCTGTTGAGCCTGTTCTAAAAGAATTTTAGCCCGTTGCACTCGCTCACGACTAGCTGTCACTTCCTGTTGAAAATGTTGACTAATCCCTGGCATTTTTGCCGCTAATTTCGCAAGATCGAGCATAACTATCCTCTCCCTGACTTTTTTTGATTTTATCGCAATTTCCTGTCTCTAGTTATCTTAATGGTGAGATAGGAAGTTTTCCTTTTGGGGAGTCGCTCGTCAATACCAAAAAGGAATTCTGCGTATTTAGACAATATTTCTCCTTAAGATCATTATAGTTTTGATAAGAAATAATTTGCTCATGTTGCATTCTACCAACAATAATACCAGGGTGTATTCCTAGTTGTTCGGCAAATTGATTAATAGCTTTTCTATTCAGAGAATTATTGGCGATAAATCTCTGCCAATCTCTGGGAGCAATTAAGAAATTAGCCGCAAAAATATCCGCCTCTTTTTCTTTAATTTTATCTTGAATATCTTGCCCCTCTAAAAATAAAGTTCGTTTCCCATGTAATAAAATATGACCAGCTTCATGAAAAAAAGAAAACCAAAAATGATCATTTGTTTTGTATCGATCGCTCAATTGAATTAAAGCTCTCTGAGAACCTAACCAACGGGTAGCACCGTGTACCCTTGTTTTCGGAAGTTCAGGGACAAAGGCTAAGGCAACCCCCGCTGCCGCACAAAGCTCGATCATTTGCGGTTGAAATACTTCGATCGACTTAACAGTTAACGAACGAATTTGTCGCAAGGCATCTCTGAATTTCAACTCGTTGTAATCAGCACAATTAATTTTCGATGCTTCTATTTCTCCTTGACGCAACCATGCCGTTATTGCCCCTCGATCACTATCAAATGCTTGAGACTTTCTAAAATCAATCGATAAATTTATCCCCCAAATCTCCTCCCATTTCTCAGGGGAGACAACGGCAAAAAAATTCAAGCTCTCCCGTAATTGCTCTATTTTATCCTCATCAAACTTGAGCCAGCCTAATTCAGTCATCTGCCGATAAGGAATTTGTTTTAACCAGCCTAAATAACCTTTTAATCTTTGATTCTCGTTTTTTCTCGCTAAATATTCCCGATAAAGTCTTTCGCGCTCTATCCAGAAACTGGCGGGAGTTCCTAACACTAACTCTATCTGTAAGGCGGTATCGATAGTAATCTCCGCTTTACCTTTTATGATCTCATTGATAGTCTTTTTTGGTCTGCCCATGCGTTGGGCGAGTTCCGATTGAGATATATTTCTTTCTTCTAGGATTTCGGCAAGGGTTTCTCCCGGTGGAGAAATAAAATCCGGTGCATATCTGTTCTCAATAGTATTAGTCATGGGTGTCATCTATGCCAATAATTACGACTGCGGTTACTTTCTTCCAATCAATTCCCCCGTCTGCTTTTTGAGGAATCGGTATATTAGCTGGCTCAAAAATTAGTCTGAGAGGATGAACTAAATCTAGAGATAGTTGTCCAGCACGGTTATGTAACAATTCGTGGCAACGTCCCGGCAGCGATCGCATTTCCTCCAGGACAATAACTGCTTTTAAGTCGTCGAGTCTTTGCCTGATTTTCTTAGCCATCTTCTCTCCATACTGTTTTTTCAGTAGTCTTTGGCTATTGCATTCGTTCTCAAATTTTTTTTGGCTCTTCGGTTTATGTTATGCAATGAACGGGGGTTATAGAGGATGTAACCCTTGTATAGAAAGGCATTTAGCGATTTTTGTCAATTATTTTTCTCTAGAGCGAACTAATCAATTAAGTCTCTTGCCAGATAAGGATT
>NZ_JADBVE010000151.1:0-9706 GCF_020245285.1 Microcystis sp. M31BS1 | reverse complement strand
ATAACTGATAACTGATAACTGATAACTGATAACTGATAACTGATAACTGATAACTGATAACTGATAACTGATAACTGATAACTGATAACTGATAACTGATAACTGATAACTGATAACTGATAACTGGATTTAGCCAAAACGTCCACTAACATAATCTTTAGTTGCTTGTTCTTGAGGATCACCGAAGATTTTGTTCGTATGATCAAACTCGACTAAATAACCAATTTTGCCACCTTTATCGGTGGGTTCAGCGTTATAAAAGGCCGTTAAATCTGCTACTCTAGTAGCTTGTTGCATATTGTGAGTAACAATAATAATTGTATAACGTTCTTTTAATTCGTGCATTAATTCCTCAACTTTTAAAGTTGAAATTGGATCAAGTGCTGAACAGGGTTCATCCATTAATAATACTTCTGGTTGAGCGGCAATAGTTCGAGCAATACATAATCTTTGTTGTTGTCCCCCCGATAGGGAAAAACCGCTTTCTTTCAGTTTATCTTTTACTTCTTCCCAGAGAGCTGCTCGACGCAAGGAAGTTTCTACTAATTCATCTAAATCGCCTTTATAACCATTTAATCGCGCTCCGTAAACCACATTATCATAGATGGATTTGGGAAAAGGATTAGGGCGCTGGAACACCATACCGATATATTTTCTGACTTCGACAGGATCCACCTCTTGAGAGTAAATATCCTGGTTATGGTAAAAAACTTTGCCGTCAATACGAAAACCGTGAATTAAATCATTGAGACGATTAAAACACCTGAGAATGGTACTTTTTCCGCAGCCAGAGGGTCCGATAAAAGCGGTGACTTTATTTTTGGGAATATCGATGGAAACGTCTCGTACTGCCCGATAATTACCATAGTAGATATCAGCCTTATCGACCTTTAAAACGGTTCCTGTAGAATGGGGGTTAGAGTTAGTTAGCATAAATTATTTCCCTTGAATTTGACTAATTGATGAATTGGAAAGATAGGTGGATTTTTACTTAAATATCCCTTTTTGCTTTTCACTTTTTCCCTGACTTAAGTAGAGAGGCACAATTATTTGTAGGATGGGTTAGCGGGAGCGTAAACTATGCGGGCGTTGGGTTTCATGCTTCAACCCAACCTACGTTCTTTTTCCTTGACTTAATAGGTTTTCTGGCGCGTGGCTAAACGGGATAAAATGTTAGTTAACAACACCAAAAGCACCAGAATTAAAGCACCTGCCCAAGCTAATTGCTGTTGAGGGGCAAAAGGGGCAGTAGCAAAGTTGAAAACTAAGACCGAAAGGGTGGCAATCGGTTCAAAGACACCCCGAGGCCAAAAGTTAGAGAATAATGCCGTAAAAATTAAGGAGGCGGTTTCCCCGGCAGCCCTAGCAATTGCTAAAGTCACACCGGTTAAAATAGCGGGAACTGCGGCAGGAAGGACGATTTTTAGGACGGTTTGGTAGTTATAGGCCCCTAAACCCATGGCTGCCCAGCGGATGTCTTGGGGAACGATTTTTAAAGCCTCATCGGTGGTTCTAATAATAGTCGGTAACATTAACACCGCTAAACCGATCGAACCAGCTAGGGCAGAAAAGCCTAAAAGGGCTGTTCCTTCGCCAAATAAGGGCGCAACTAACAAACCGAAGGCGAAAACCCCGACAATAATCGAAGGGACACCCGCTAAAACGTTGGTAGCAAAGCGCACACCCTGGGCAAGTTTGTTATCACCGCTAAATTCCGAGAGATAAACCGCCGCTAAAACGCCGATGGGAACTGCGATCGCTGTGGCTAGGGCAACGACGATAATTGTGCCTAAAATGGCGTTAGCGATGCCTCCTCCTCCTAACCCCGGCGGTGGCGGTAATTTAGTAAAGAGATTAGCGTTTAAACGACCCACCCCTTGCACAAAAACAAAGCCTAGGACGGCAAAGAGAGGAATCACAGTAACAGCTAAACATAAAGCCGAGAGAACGGTCATAATTGTCCCCAATAGCGATCGAGGACTACTCGGTTTCTTTTTGAGATTATTGCCTAAATTCGCACTATCCATATCAGTTATCAGTTATCAGTTATCAGTGAACAGTAATCAGTGAACAGTAATCAGTAATCAGTGAACAGTGATTAGTAAACAGTGAAAAGTGAAAAGACAGCAGTAAACTGCCATTTGATGATGAACACTTAATACAAACTGCTCACTTAATACTCAAAACTTAAAACTCAAAACTGATAACTGATAACTGACGACCGACGGCTTAATACTTAGCTTTGACGCGATTAACGATTAATTCTGCGAAGATATTGACTACTAGGGTCAAAACCAAGAGAACAAAACCCGCATACATTAAAGCTGATACTTGCATTCCCGATGCTTCGGCGAATTGGTTAGCCAATAAGGAAGCGATCGTGTTAGCAGGGGCGAGAATAGAGGGACTAATGCGGTTAGAATTGCCGATAATCATCGTTACTGCCATGGTTTCCCCTAAAGCGCGCCCTAAAGCTAACATAATCCCCCCGACAATCCCGGAAAAAGCGGCAGGAATTAAGACTCGAAAAATTGTTTCCCAACGGGTGGCCCCCAAACCTAGGGAAGCTTGCCGCAAATCCGGCGGTAAAGCGGCCAAAGAGTCACGAGAGATAGCGATAATAATCGGCAGGATCATAATTGCTAAAATAACCCCCGCCGGTAACATTCCAGGACCCCCTAAAGGAGTACTAAACAGAGGAATCCAACTAAAATTAGCATTTAACCAGTTACCAAGGGGTCTGAGGATAGGAATCAATACAAAGATACCCCATAATCCGTAAACAACACTGGGAATAGCGGCCAAAAGTTGTACGAGAAAAACCAAAATTGTTCGCGCATTTAAGGGAATAAAATCTTCGCTTAAAAAAATGGCTGAACCGATACCGAGGGGAACAGCAATCAGGAGGGCAATCAGAGAACTCACGAGAGTTCCGTAGATAACCGGCAGAACTCCGAATTCTTCCCGACCGCGCACGGGATTCCAAGCGCTACTGGTCAAAAATCCCAGACCAAAGGTTTGAATCGCTGGTAAGGCCCGAATAAAAATAACTAGGGCAATTAGGAGCAAAATTACCCCAATAGCGATGGCAAAGGCGGTGGTTAATCCAACAAAGCCTTTATCGAGGATTTTTTCCGATTCTGGACGTTCTTTGAAAGTTGAGTCGGGCGAAACTGTGGGCGCACTCATGATTAGGGTTAAAATCCAGCTAGTTTGCGGTAGCTAAGGTCGAAATTGGCCTTTCTACACTATTGTAACTTTGAATACATTTTTTCGGCGACTAATCCACCCTGATCGTGTAATCAGGATAGATGACATCGGCGGCGGCGGCTACTCGTTCCCGGACGTTTTTCGGTAGGGGAATATAACCAAGGGGAGCTGCTTGTTCTTGTCCTTGGTTAAGTCCAAATTCGATCATCGCCTCCATTGCTAAAGCTTTTTGGGGATCGTCGTATTTTTTATAAACTAACATCCAACTATAAGTGACAATGGGGTAGGAATTTTCCCCCGGCGGATCGATGATAAAAGCGCGTAAATTTTCAGGCAGTTCAACGTTAGCGAGGGTAGCAGCGGCGTTGGTTTCATCGGGGGCGACAAATTTACCCGCCTGGTTTTGTAGAGCGGCCATGGGCAGGTTATTATTTTTAGCGAAACCGTACTCAATATAGCCGATCGAGCCTTGATTTTGTTGAATTAGGGCAGTTACACCCTCATTGCCTCTACCGCCAAGAAATTTACCTTTTTTGGTCGGCCATTGTACGGCTTTTCCTTCCCCGATGCTTTTTTTCCATTCGGGACTAACGGCGCTTAAAAACTTGGTAAAAACTCCCGTTGTTCCGCTACCGTCTGCCCGGTGAACTACGGTAATTTCTTGATCGGGTAGTTTTAAATCGGGGTTATCGGCGACAATTTTGGCATCGTTCCAACGGGTAATCGTGCCTAAAAAGATGCCTACATATGCTTCCCTACTTAGTTTCAGCCCTTCTACTCCGGGCAAATTATAAGCCATAACGATGCTTCCCGCCGTCATCGGTAGCAGTAAAACCCCGCGGCTAACTCTGGCCATATCTTCGTCAGTCATGGCTACGTCGGAAGCGCCAAAATCGATCGTACCTTGGATAAATTGTTCTACTCCCGCCCCGCTACCGGTAGATTGATAGTTAATTAGTAGTTTAGAAAATAGTTGATTGATGGTGACAAACCAGTTTTGATATAGGGGTGCAGGAAAAGAAGCACCCGCACCATTGAGGGCGACCTCTCCTTGCAGAGGAACCTGGGCGATTCTATTGCTTCCCTCTCCGCTGGTTCCCGCCGTATCGCCGCCACCACAAGCGGTTAAAGTCGCTGTTAGAGTCGCTAGGGATAAGGATGTTAGTAAATGGGTTCTATTTTTGTTGAGCATAGGATTAATTTTGATCCGTAAACTGCCTTAAATCTTACGCTAGAATTTACCACTGCTTGGTAAAGAATAGGTTAAGAAGTGAATAAAAGAACGTAATGTATTGTCAATAAAAATTTTCTCGATAACTAGACAAAAATCTCCACTTCTTTTACCATTTGTTTTGACTAAACATTAGTTTTAAGTCGCGGGTAAAGCCACTAACTTTTCCTGTCTAGATAGGGGGTTTCTCTTTCCCTACCATTATAGTGACGTAAAAACAACAAAGAAAAGATTAAGGTTTTTATCCATCATCCCTCAGCTTTTTTCTTCCCACTTCCCTACTTCCCCAGTGATAACTGAAAAGTCTCCCCAATACCCGTTTTTACTTTCTCCTTTTGACACCTATGCTAGAAATCTTTACTCAGCTATCTCGTCCCACCAAAGTAGTGGCAACCATACTAGGAACTGCTCTACTTTTCCCCGCTTGTGCCAATATTAATCCTCAAGACCTAAAACCAATTAAAATCGATGGTTCGAGTACCGTAGCACCAATTACCGATAAAGTTCTCGAAGATTTTAAAGCCAATCCTCCCCACAAAGCTTTGGCTGATGTTAAAGTTGACGCTAATATTTCAGGAACCGGCGGCGGTTTTAGAAAATTTTGTGCGGGAGAAACCGATATTAATAATGCTTCTCGGCCGATTTCTGTGGAAGAATTAAAAAAATGTGATGCTAATAAGATAAGATTTATTGAACTACCGATCGCTTTTGATGCTTTAACCGTGGTAGTCAATCCCCAAAATAACTGGGTTGATGATATTTCCACCACAGAATTAAGAACTATTTGGGAACCAGCGGCCGAGAATAAAATCAAACGTTGGAATCAAATTAATCCCGCTTGGCCCGACCAACCGATTACCCTTCATGGGCCGGGTAAAGATTCCGGAACCTACGATTTTTTTAGTGAGGTAATTAACGGCAAAGATGCCAGTCGTGGGGACTTTAATTTTAGTGAAGATGACCAAGCTTTAGTTAATGCCGTCAGTCAAGATGCCAACGCTTTAGGCTATTTTGGCCATGCTTACTATGAACAAAATCGGGATAAATTAAAAGCTTTGAAAGTTAACGGTATTGAACCAACTCGCGGCAATGTCGAGGATAGTAAATATCAGCCTTTATCTCGTCCTTTGTTTATTTATGTTAATGCTCAAAAAGCCCAAGAGAATCCCGCTTTAGAGAAATTTGTTAAATATTATCTCGATCGAGTTCCCAATTTATTAGATAGTATTGGTTATATTCCCCTACCCGATGAGGCCTATCATTTGGCAAGGGTACAGTTGCAAAAATTTGAGGTAGGAACGGTTTTTGATGGCCGACCCCAACCCAATTTAACCATCGGGGAATTACTTCGTAAACAAGCTCAATTTGAAGCGAAGTAACGATTCCCATCTGATACTAAATCCGTTGACTATAGGCTACATATCAGGACAGGCACTCCTGCAAGGGGAGTGACTCTTAAATTATTACAGATGCGTCAGCAGCTGCGTGTAAGCATCCCACCGAAAAACTAATGCGCTCCGGGGTTTGGGGGCGGCACTTCGACAGGCTCAGTGACCGCGCCACGCCCCCAACGGGGGGTTTGGGTAGGGTTGATTCATGAATCAACCCTACATCGAGAAACTTGTTAATTAACCCTTCGGTGTCGCCCCAAATTGCTCGATGAGGATAGAAGTTAACACCGATTTTAGGTCTTCACAGGGAATCCCTTTTTGTACACAGCTTCCCAGGTGAGCATCTTTACCCACTTTACCCCCCATGTAGAGGTCAACTCCCTCCACGGTTTTGCCGTCTTTGCGCGCTTTTGTCCCCATCAAACCGATATCGGCCACTTGGGGTTGTCCGCAGGAGTTAGGGCAACCAGTCCAGTGCATACGCACACCCCGGGGGATATTTAATTCGGCATCTAACTGACTAATCAAGTCCACAGCCTTATTTTTGGTTTCAATCAGGGCAAAATTGCAGAATTGCGCCCCCGTGCAGGAAACGAGCGCTCGTTGTAAAGGAGTGGGATTGGGGGTAAACTTAGCCAGTAAAGGCTCGGTTAAAAGAGTCGCCATATTTTCAGCCGCTATATTGGGAATAATCACGTTTTGTTCCACGGTTAAACGCAATTCTCCGCTGCCATACACTTCGGCAATCCGGGCCAAATCGAACATATCATCGGCAAATAGACGACCAACGGGAACACAAAGACCGATATAGCTCAATCCCTCCTGTTTTTGCGGAAAAACTCCCAAATGATCCCGTTTTTCCCAGTCGATTGCGTCTTTTTCGGCGGCCGTTGCCAAGGCATAACCTAAGTGATTAGCCACCCGCGTGCGGAATTCCTCGATTCCCCACTCATCAATTAACCACATTAAACGGGATTTTTGACGATTGGCGCGCAATCCATTGTCGCGGTAAACTTCCAAAATTCCTCGGCATAAATCCACCACTTCCTGATTCGGTCTCACCCAAACATTCATAGGAATTGCCGCTTCACAGCGTTTAGCCGAGAAAAAGCCACCCACCACGACATTAAAGCCTAATTCTCCCTCTTTATAGCCAGGAACAAAGGCAATATCGTTAATTTCCGCATGAACCGAGTTATCCCGTCCCCCCTCGATGGCAATATTAAATTTGCGGGGCAGATTGCTAAATTGATAATTACCTTGACCGCAGTTGGTAATCATATCTTGGACTTTTTGGACTAATTCCCTGGTATCAATTAATTCATCCGCGTCTAGTCCTGCCATGGGTGAACCGGTAATATTTCTGACATTATCCATGCCCGATTGTACCGAAGTCATACTCACGGATTTTAGTCGTTGGAAAATATCAGGAAGATCTTCGATGCGAATACCGCGTAATTGTAGGTTCTGACGAGTAGTAATATCGGCATTACCATCATCGCCGTAACGCTGCACGATTTCCCCTAAAACGCGCATTTGCTCACTGCTAATAATGCCGTTAGGAACCCGCAAACGCATCATAAATTTGCCCGGGGTGACGGGACGATAAAAGACCCCCACCCATTTTAAGCGATATTCTAAATCGGTTTTATCCATCGCTTCCCAACCGATTTGGGCAAAATGGTCTAGTTCATCTTTAATGGCTAATCCGTCTTTTTCTGCTTTAAATTTCTCGAATTTATTGAGAGTTGTTCCATCTTTTTCAGGTGCTTGTACCACGAATCTATCTCCTTTTGGTTTGTGGGTGTAATTGTTCTAGTTGGTGCGGGTTAGAAATGAAGAAATCGGGATTTAACAATAAGTATTCTTTAAAATACCGTCGTCATTAGCAAAAATTTAGTAATTTACCTAGTCTCTATTTGTTATTTAATTATTTTTAACTTGGATAATTTTGTATTGTTTGTAACAGAAATCCGTTAACCATCGTGTTTAAGGATTTATATCATGCAGTAAGTGCATTGAGATGGGGTGTGGGGTGTGGGGTGTGGGGTGTGGGGTGTGGGGAGAATAAATAAAGGCAATCTCCCGACTCCTGAATACTGGCTCGGAGTCTCTTGCCCTTACCTAGCGGTTCAGGGGGTATTGTGTAAAAATAAGAAAAGATCGGTTTTTTTTTACTAAACCTATGGCCACTTCTTCCATTGCCGTTAGAGAATTACCTCTCTTTCCCCTACCCGAAGTTGTTTTATTCCCGGGTCGTCCTCTGCCCCTGCACATCTTCGAGTTTCGCTATCGGATTATGATGAATACGATATTGGAAGAAGATCGCCGTTTTGGGGTCTTAATGGTAGATCCAGCCACGGGAGAAATCGCTAAAGTCGGCAGTTGTGCGGAAGTTGTCCGTTGTCAACGTCTCCCGGATGATCGCTTAAAAATTCTCACCATCGGTCAACAGCGTTTCCGTGTCCTAGAATACGTCCGGGAAAAACCCTATCGTGTCGGTTTGGTGGAGTGGATTGAAGATGTCCCCACCATCCAAGATCTGCGACCTCTGGCCAAAGAAGTGGATCGACTGCTGCGGGATGTGGTCCATCTATCAGCCAAATTAACCGCTCAAAAAATTGAACTCCCCGACGATTTGCCTAGTCTTCCCCTGGAATTATCCTACTGGGTGGCGGGTAATCTCTACGGTGTGGCCGGGGAACAACAAGCTTTATTAGAAATGCTCGATACAGTCAGTCGTCTCCAACGAGAATCGGAAATTCTCACCTCAACCCGCAATCATCTGGCCGCTCGCACGGCTCTTAAAGATGCTTTAAATTAATAATCTGTAGGTTTTTCAGCTGCGGGAGAGGGAAATGGGGGACATGAGCAGAAAACGGGTTTCTCCGAGAAACCCGTTTTCTGTGCGTTACTCAACGGATTTAGTATTATTTCAGTGAACAGTGAACAGTAATCAGTGAACTGATAACTGACCCACTGATAACTGATAACTGATAAATGATAACTGTTAATCTGGGGATTACCTAATGTTTACCTTGATACCGTAGAGTGGGGTTAAAATTGTTAGCCCCTCACCTAGGAGAACTTTGATCATGTTGCTGACCTATAATCCCAACTCCTCACCCTTCCGAGAAGACTATAGCGAGAGTCGTCGGCTCCATTTTTATGATCGCGGGGAAAATATTCCTCTGGTGGTTGATGGAGTCTGGCAAGTTTATCGGGGTATGGCGCAACTAAGTCAAGTATCTGAGAGTGGGGAGGAAATTTTACTAGGCTGGGTTCATTCATCCCACTTTTTTGGCTTAAATTTGACCCATCTGGAATCCTATCACGCCAGAGCCTTGTCGGAACTGTACCTAAAGTGGTACACGATCGCCGAAGTGGAAAATTCGGCGGAATTAACCAGGATGATGTTAAATCAAATGATCCGTCGTCAACAACAAACGGAATCCCTACTTGCGATCGCAGGAATCAAACGAGTCGAGGAACGTCTCCAGCAGTTACTACAGCTATTAAAGCGGGAAATGGGAGAACCAATCGCCCAAGGCAGTCGTTTAAAGATCCGTTTAACCCATCAAAATCTCGCCAATGCTATCGGTACTACAAGGGTAACGGTGACGCGTTTATTAGGCGAATTTCAGCGTCAGGGAGCGGTGAGCAGCGATCACGATCGCCATTTAATCATTCACGATTAACTCAGTCCTGTTGACATCCTCGCCCCCCTAAAAGTGCGGCGATTCCTAAACCTCACGATTTAAGTTTCTGCTTCCACCACCGTCGCATACCACAGTTAAAAAACCATGTACTGTCTTACACAGAGTCCACAGACTTTCGCCCCATTTCAGAAGCCCGATTCCTTGTGTCCCACGGT